>CAKNPW010000011.1 GCA_930990555.1 uncultured Clostridium sp.
TTGGTATTTCCTTTTTTTATTTTTACTGTGACATATCTATTGTAAACCTATATCTTTCTCAATTCTTTACATTTTATACATATTTTTCTATTTTCAGTATATATCTACCTTTCTGAGTATTCCCTATAATTTCGGTAATTTTAAATCTTCCTTTACCTCTAATTGATATTAAATCACCTTCATTTAATAGCTTGGTTTGTTTTATTTCGTTTTTAAAATTTACAAATACTCTCTCTTGGTTTATTAGCTCTTTTGCTTGCATTCTAGAAGTCTTAGCAAGTTCAGCTATTATATTATCTAGTCTTAATGCAGAAACAATTATATTATATTCTTTTGTTTTTATTTCTACTTTTTCTAATTCGTTAATTGGTATCTCTTTTATGTCCGCTTTTCTTAACCTTGTCAACTCACTTAAATTAGTTAATAAATATTTAACAATCTCTGGCATTACTATTACATCTGCTCCACTTTCTTTAACTAAAATATCTCCAACTTTTTCTCGTACAACTCCTAATTTCATTATCATGCCTAAATAATTTTTATGCGTATATGCACCATATAATTCATTAGGTAAACTTATTCTTATTGCACATAACTTATTCATATATTTTTTATCTTCTATAATAAATTTAAACTTATCTGAATAAAATACTATAATTTTTCTTTCTGCTTCTTCATATCCACCAAAGAAAATATAATTATTAAATTTCGCTTTATTTAAAATTTCTGTACATATTCTTATTTGATATCCATCTAAGAAATCTGTATTAGTTATTTTGTTTTTTTGCTTTGCTTCTTCCATTTTATCCATCATTTTGGAAATAAGTATTTGTTCTTCTTTATTATGTCCCTCTAATAATTCTTTTTTATTCATAATTACTCCATTTTCTAATCATATCTAAAATACTTTCTACATCTAGTTTATAATCCTTTTCTATTTCATCTACTGTACCTTGTTTTATAAATTCATCTGGATATCCCAGCATTTTTAATTCATTTGTTTTATGGTATTTCTTTAGAACCTCTAATACAGTACTTCCTAATCCACCCTTTATAATATTGTCTTCAATTGTTATAACTTTCGAATTTCCTATCCATTTAATAATATTTTCTTCGTCAAAAGGTTTTAAAAATCTTGCATTTATTACTTGGGCTCCTATCCCTTCTTTTTTTAGGATGCTTGAAATTTCGTATGCTCTTTGAACCATCTTGCCTATCGCAACTATAGTATAATCATTTCCTTCTGATAATTTTTCTGCTTTACCTAGTTCAATTTTTTCTTCTTTATCTATCTTTGTACTTTCTTCTCCACCACGTGGATATCTTATATAAATTGGTCCACTATAATCTATAGCGAACTCTAGCATATCTTCTAATTCTTTAAAGTTTTTTGGCGCCATAATAACTAAATTTGGAACTATATTAAAAAATGATAAATCTAAAATTCCTTGATGTGTCTCGCCATCTGCACCTACAATTCCAGCTCTATCTGAACACAAAATCACATGTAAATTTTGCATACACACATCATGTATAACTTGATCATATCCACGTTGATAAAACGATGCATATATTGGGACAACTGGAATAATTCCATTTGTTGCCATACCTGCAGCCATTCCTATTGCATGCCCTTCTGCTATTCCAACATCAAAAAATCTATCTTTAAATTTTTCTGCAAAAGCTTTTAGACCTGTTCCGTCTTTCATAGATGCTGTTATAGCTACAATCTTTTTATTTTTTTCTGCCAAGCTTACTAATTTATCACCAAAAACTTTTGAATAATCTTTTGACTTAGCTTTTTTAGATTTTCCAGTTTCTATTTCAAATGGACCTGTTGAATGGAATTTATCCGGATTTTTTTCGGCAGGTTCATATCCCTTTCCTTTTTTAGTAATAACATGAATTAATTTAGGTCCATCAATATTTTTAGCAATTTTTAAAATATTTTCTAGTTTTTCTATATTATGTCCATCAACTGGTCCTAAATATGTATATCCCATATCTTCGAAAAACATATTAGATATAAAAATCTTTTTAATACTATATTTTAAATCTTGTACTAACTTTATTATTTTATTACCAAGCCAAGGAATTTTTGAAACACCTTTTTTAATTATATTATTTGATTTTTTATAAAATCTCTTACTTCTTATTTTGCTTAAGAAATTAGATATTCCTCCAACATTTTTAGAAATACTCATTTCATTATCATTTAAGATAATTATAAAATCAGTTTTAGAACTTCCCCCATCATTTAAAGCTTCTAATGCCATTCCTCCAGTTAAAGCTCCATCACCAATAACTGCAATAACTTGATAATTTTCTTTTCTAATATCTCTTGCTCTTGCCATTCCTATAGCTGCAGAAATAGATGTGCTACTATGCCCTGTATTAAATGTATCATATTCTGACTCTTCCCTCTTTGGAAAACCAGCTATTCCATTCTTTTTTCTTAAAGAATTCATTTTATCTTTTCTACCAGTAAGAATTTTATGAACATATGTCTGATGCCCTACATCCCAAACTATTTTATCTTTCGGTGCATTAAACACCGAATGTAGTGCTATTGTAAGTTCTACAACTCCTAAATTTGAAGCTAAATGTCCACCATTATTAGATACAACATTTAGTATTTCTTTTCTTATTTCTGCTGATAACTTTTCTTTTTCTTTTATATTAAGCTTTTTTAAATCCTCTGGTAGGTTTATACTTTCAATTTCACTCATAATTTTCTCCTAGTTTCTATTATTTGCAGTATAAATATAGTATCATATTTTTCTACAAATTTCCATATAATTAGCCTCTGATTTTCTTTACAAATGTTTTTGCTTCCTATATAATTAAGAAACAAAGGAGAAACAAATATGACAAAATTTATTTCACATTCTGAAGAAGAGACCAAAAAGTTAGCTAAAAAAATCGCTTCTAAATCTAAAAAAGGAGATATTATCGTTTTATGTGGCGAACTTGGTTCTGGAAAAACTAAATTTACAGAAGGCTTTTTAGAGTATTTTAATTTACAAGACGAATTATCAAGTCCTACTTTTACTATTGTAAACGAATACGATACTCCCGATTTTCCAATCTATCATTTTGATGTTTATAGATTAGAAGATATAGATGAATTTTATGCAATTGGTGGAGACGAATATTTTCAAGCTGGCATTTGTATAATCGAATGGGGCGAAAAAATAGAAGAAATTTTACCTAAATCTTATTTAAAGATTTCTTTTTCAAGAGATTTTGAAGATTCTGACGTTCGTATTTTAACTATGGAATGTTTTGGTGAATATAAATTAAAGGAAGTGTAAAAATGAAAACATTAAGTATCGATACATCTAGCAATATTTGTAGTCTTGCAATATTAGATGATAACAAAATAATTTATGAAGACTATATAGCTGACAAATTAACCCATTCTGAAAACTTAATGCCAATGATAAAAAAAGCCTTTGACAATTTGCAGATCAATTTAACTGATATAGATTTATTTGCATGTTCTAAAGGACCTGGTTCTTTTACTGGAATTAGAATTGGTGTTGCTACAATATGTGCTTTTAGAGATTACTACAATAAAAAAGCTATAGGTATTTCTTCTTTAGAAGGTTTAGCATATAATATTTTACCAAAGGAAAACTCTTTAGTTTGTTCTATGATAGATGCAAAAAATAATAATGTATACGCAGGATTATTTAGATATGAGAAAAACCATTATTCTTTAATAAATAAATATATATCTGATAATATTAATAACGCATTAGATAATTTAAATCATTATTCTAATAACGAAATTATATTTGTAGGTTCTGGAGCTACAACATATTCTTCACAAATTAAAGCCTCTATTAAAAATTGTTTAATAACAGAAGGAAATGCTAACAATTCTTCTGCAAGTGGAGTAGCTAAAGCTGCAATCTACAAATCTTTCAATTGCACAGATAAGGAAGATTTAGCTCTTTCCCCACTATATTTTAAAAAATCAAGTGCGGAAATTGAATTAGAGAAAAAATTAAATAAAGGATAATCACTATGAATTTAGAAATATATAATATGACAGATTATGACTTATCTTTAATAAAAGATATTTTAATCGTCGATTTTGACGATTTTTGGACATATGATGTCTTGCAAGAAGAACTTAATAATCCTAACTCTGAATATTTCGTAGCCAAATTGGAAAATAATATTTTAGGTTTTGCAGGAATTTGGAAAGCTGTAGATGATGTACATATTACAGATATAGTTGTAAAAAAATCTAACAGACAAACTGGTATTGGTAGTAAATTATTGGAGAAACTAATACAAACTGCAAAGAATCAGAATTTCAAAGCAATTACTCTAGAAGTAAATGAACACAATCTACCTGCAATCAATTTATACTTAAAATATGGTTTTAAAAATGTTGGCTTCAGAAAAAAATATTATAACAATAAAGATAATGCAATTATTATGACAAAAGAATTATAAAGAAAGAAGGAAAAAAACAAATGAAAAAAAATGAATTAAATTACAAAGATTTAAGAGTAATGTGTAATCCAAACTTTTTTGATTTTGAAACAACAGAAAATTTAGAGCCTATTACTTCTGGAATTGGACAAGAACGTGGCATTAAAGCTTTAGAATTTGGTCTTAATGTAAACGTTAAAGGATATAATATATACTTAGAAGGTCCTAGTGGTGTTGGTAAGACTATGTATACAAAAAATTATTTGGATACAATTGCTAAAAAGAAAAAAGTTCCAAATGATTGGTGTTATATATATAACTTTGATAGACCAAACGAACCAATAGCAGTTTCGCTACCTGCTGGTCAAGGAAAAGAATTTAAAAATACTATGGATTCTTTTATTAAAGATATAAAGGTAGATATTAAGAATACATTTAACAATGATGATTTTGAAAAGGAAAAAACTCTTATTAGGCAAGAATTTGAAGAAAAAAGAAATGCTTTAATGGAAAATTTAAATAAAAAAGCAATGGAACAAGGCTTCTTTGTAAAAAGCGCTCAAAATGGTATTTATATGATGCCTGTATTAAATGGTAAAACAATAGAAGAAGATGAATTTGATAAATTAGATGAAAGTATTAAAAAAGAATTTGAAGATAAATCAGGGATTGTTCAACAGCAAATAATAGAAGCTATTAGTGAAATTAAAGCCATTGAAAAGGAATCTGATAAAAAAATAGAAGAATGGCAATCTAATATTGCCTTACTTACTATAAATGTTCATATAAATAATGTAAAATCTAAATTTAAAAGAAATAAAAAAATTACAAAATTTTTGAATGATGTAAAAACAGATATCTTAAAAAATATTTCTGCTTTTACAGCTGAAACAACAAATAACCAACCTCAAAATGGTCCAAGAATGGATCCTCCTGCTCCATGGTTAAATTATAGAGTAAATTTATTTATAGATAATAGTAAGTTAGAGGGTGCACCTGTTATAATGGATTCTAATACTTCTTATCCAAATTTATTTGGAAGACTTGAATACGAAAATTATTATGGTGCCTTAAAAACTGATCACACAATGTTAAAACCTGGTCTACTTCACATGGCAAATGGTGGATACATTATGTTTCAGGCTGATGATATTATACAAAACAGCTTATGTTATGAATCACTAAAAAAAGCTTTAAAGGTAAAAGAATTAAATATAGAAAATGCTTCCGAACAACATTCTTCTATGGTAATGATTTCTTTAAAACCAGAACCTATTCCTCTAGATTTAAAAGTTATAATCATTGGTAATAGTAATATATATCATACCCTACTTGCTGTTGATAATGATTTTAGAAAACTATTTAAAATAAAAGTTGAATTTGAAGACGATGCTCCTCGTAATTCTGAAAACATGGTAAAACTTGCTAGGTTTGCACATGGATTTTGTGAAAAAGAAGGGTTACCTCAATTAGATAGAACTGGTGTTGCAAGTTTAGTTGATTATGCCACTGTTCTTGCTAATGACAAAGAAAAAATCTCTACAAAATTTAATGACTTGTCGGAAATACTTGGTGAGGCAGCAACGTGGGCAAAACTTAGTCGTTCTAAATTAATTACAGATAAATTTATTCACAAGGCTTTAAAAGAGAGAATTGAACGTGTAAAAAAATATGATACCCACTATTCAGAAATGATAAAAGATAATACTTTATTAATTGATACATCTGGTTATAAGATTGGACAAATTAATGGGCTTACCGTTTTAACTATAGGTGACTATTCTTTTGGAAAACCTACAAAAATAACTGCAAATACTTATGCAGGAAAACAAGGAATTGTTAATATAGAACGTGAAGTTGATCTTTCTGGTTCTTCTCATTCTAAAGGTGTATTAATACTTACAGGCTATTTAGGGCAAAAATTCGCACAAGATTTTCCACTTGCTTTAACTGCAAGTATATGTTTCGAACAATTATATAATGGTGTTGATGGTGATAGTGCTTCTAGTACAGAGCTTTATGCCCTACTTTCTAGTTTGTCTGAAATACCAATAAATCAATCTTTTGCAGTTACAGGGTCTGTAAATCAGAAAGGCGAAATACAACCTATTGGTGGTGTTAATGAAAAAATTGAAGGTTTCTTCCAAGTTTGTAAAGATAGAGGCTTAGATGGTTCCCATAGTGTTATAATTCCTGTTCAAAATGTAAGAAATCTTCATTTAGACGATGAAGTTGTAGATGCTGTAAAAAATAAGTTATTCCATATTTATGCAATTTCTACAATTGATGAAGGCATTGAATTATTAACAGGTGTACCTGCTGGAACTAAAGATAAAAATGGAAAGTTCCCTTCTGGTACAATTAATTATCTAGTTTATGAAAAATTAAAAAAATATTCTAGATTAGAAAATAATAAATAATAAATCATAAAAAACACTTGATGATTCTATCAAGTGTTTTGCTTATGAAATATCTTATTAATAAATTTTATAATTTTTTTAATAAAGCTTTCCTTTTTTATTTCTATAGGTAAAATTTGATCTTTCTCTTGTGGTACAGTTTGATTTTTTTCTTTAGCATTAAATATTTTTTTCTAGATTATATTTCTTTTTTATGACTTCCCTATATATTTTCTCGTTTTCGTCATAGATTTGTTCTAATTCTTTCTTCTCTTCTTCATCTTCACACAAATAAAATATCCCTATCTTTTTATTTTCCTTTTGTATATTTCTACTCTTCATTTATTGCTGCTTGAGCTGCTGCAAGTTTTGCAATTGGTACTCTATATGGAGAACAAGATACATAATTTAAACCAAGTGCATTACAAAATTCTACAGAAGCTGGATTTCCACCATGTTCACCACAAATTCCAATCTTTAAGTCAGGTCTTGTCTTCCTTCCAAGTTCTACTGCTATTTTCATTAGTTTACCTACACCTTTTCTATCTATTGTAGCAAATGGATCAAAATCATAAATATTTTTAGAATAATATTCATTTAAGAATTTACCTGCATCATCCCTACTAAATCCAAAAGTCATTTGAGTTAAATCGTTTGTTCCGAATGAGAAAAACTCTGCTTCTTTAGCAATTTCATCAGCAGTTAATGCTGCTCTTGGTATTTCTATCATTGTTCCTACATGATATCTCATTTCTATATTTGCTTCTTCTAGAATTTTATCTGCTGTCTCTGTAACTATAGATTTTACATATTTCATCTCTTTATATTCACCAACCAAAGGAATCATTATCTCTGGAATTACATTCATTCCTTCTTTATTAACATTTATTGCAGCTTCTATAATAGCTCTTGTTTGCATTTGAGCTATTTCTGGATATGTTACATCTAATCTACAACCTCTATGTCCCATCATTGGATTAAATTCATGTAACTTTTGAATAGTTTCTCTTATCTTTTCCTCTTTTATGTTCATTTCTTTTGCTAGGTCATATATATCTTTATCTGTTTTAGGTAAAAATTCATGTAGTGGTGGATCTAATAATCTAATTGTTACTGTATATCCATTCATTGCTTTATATAATTCCTCAAAATCTGCTCTTTGCATAGGTAATAATTTAGCTAATGCAACCTTTCTTTGCTCTACTGTTTCTGAAAGAATCATTTCTCTTATTGCTTTTACTCTTTCTGGTGCAAAAAACATATGCTCTGTTCTACATAACCCAATTCCTTCTGCTCCAAATTCATAGGCTTGTTTTGCGTCTCTTGGAGTATCTGCATTTGCTCTAACTTTTAATTTTCTATATTGGTCTGCCCAATTCATAAGCTCTGCAAAATTTCCAGAAACAGTTGCAGGTACAGTATCTATTTTTCCATCATACACATTTCCTGTTGAACCATCTAAAGATATATAGTCACCTTTCATATATTCTGAACCATCTGGTAATTCAAAATAACCTTCTTCTTCATTTACAACTATATTAGAACATCCAGCTACACAACAAGTTCCCATACCTCTTGCAACCACTGCTGCATGTGATGTCATTCCTCCTCTTACAGTTAATATACCTTTACATACTGTCATACCATCAATATCATTTGCAGATGTCTCTAAACGAACTAATATTAATTCTTTTTCTCCTGCTTCATGTAGTTGTACTGCTTTTTCTGCACTAAATACAATTTTCCCTGTAGCAGCTCCTGGTGATGCAGCTAACCCCTGCGCAATTTGTCTTGCATTTTTTAATTTCTCTTTGTCAAAATTTGGATGTAATAATTGTTCTAATTGTTTAGGTTCAACTCTAAGTACTGCTTCTCTTTCATCTATTAATCCTTCTTTTACTAAATCCACAGCAACTTGTAAAGCGGCTTGTGCTGTTCTTTTCCCATTTCTCGTTTGCAAAATATATAAACTTCCATGTTCTATAGTAAATTCTAAGTCTTGCATATCTTTATAATGTTTTTCTAATTTTTTAGCACTTCTTACAAACTCATTATATACATCTGGATTAATCTCTGCTAATTTATCTATTGTCATAGGTGTTCTTATTCCAGCAACTACATCTTCTCCTTGTGCATTCATAAGAAATTCTCCATATATTTTATTTTCTCCCGTAGCTGGGTTTCTAGAAAATGCAACACCTGTTCCGCAATCTTCTCCCATATTCCCAAATACCATCATTTGAATATTTACAGCTGTTCCCCAATCTCCTGGTATATCATTTAATCTTCTATATTTTATTGCTCTTGGATTATTCCAAGATTTAAATACAGCTTCAATACATTCTAATAGCAAAGATTTAACATCTTGTGGGAAAGCTGAACCTGTTTGTTCATAATATATTCCCTTAAATACTTTTACTAAATCTTCTAGGTCATTTGCATCCATATCTATATCTTGATTTAAACCTCTTTGCATTTTTTTAGTATCTATAGCTTTTTCGTAAACACTGTTAGGAATACCTTTTACTACATCACTATACATTTGGATAAATCTTCTATAACAGTCATATGCAAATCTTCTATTTTTAGTAGCTAATGTTTTAACAGTATCGTCATTAATTCCTAAATTCAATATAGTATCCATCATTCCTGGCATAGAAACTCTAGCACCAGAACGAACAGAAACCAATAATGGTTTTTGAATATCGCCTAATTTTTTACTGGTAATCTCTTCCAATTTAGCAATAGCTCTATCTATCTGTTTTATTACATCTTCTGATATTTTTTCTCCATCTTCATAATATTTATTACAACATTCCGCAGATATTGTAAAACCTTGTGGAATTGGTAAACCTAAATTTGTCATTTCTGCCAAATTTGCACCTTTTCCCCCAAGAATATCTTTCATTTTTGCATTTCCTTCTTGAAATAAATATACATATTTCTTATTTTCTTCCATGTATCTTCTCTCCTTTATCTTTTGAATTAATTAGTACAAATTTATATCTCAATATACACTATACCAATATTATATCACTTTCTGTCTTTTAGTAAACCTTTTTTAGGGATTTAGGGACGTTCCTTTTTTTCCCTATTTAAATATTAAATTATTTTGCCCACATTTATTTCTTTTGGAATTACTATTCTAGAAACGTTTACTTTTCTAGTTTTAAATAATTCATCAAACTGTGCTTCTAAATAGTAAGATTCTTTAAAAAATATTCTATTAAGGATTTTTCTTATCTTTTCAATTTTGGTTTCTTTCCTAACTATTAGACTTGTTTCCATAATATGCACCTCTTTGGTATACTTTACCAAAATCTTATCATAACTTAAGAAAAATTTAAAGACATTCCCTAAACTAATTTTGTTTAAGGAATGTCTCTATCATTAAAAGTTTGATTTCACTAGCTATAATTAAAATTCTATTTTTTCAGCAATCCATTTTTCTAGTTCATCAATATTTACTCTTACTTGTTCCATTGAATCTCTATCTCTTATAGTTACACAATTATCTTCTAATGTATCAAAATCTATTGTTACACAATATGGTGTTCCTATTTCGTCTTCTCTTCTATATCTCTTTCCTATACTTCCAGCTTCATCATAATCACACATAAATTTTTTTGCTAAATTTGTATATACTTCTGTTGCTTTCTCAGATAATTTCTTAGATAGTGGAAGTACTGCAACTTTATATGGTGCCAAAGCTGGATGTAAATGTAGTACAGTTCTTACATCTCCCTCTGCAATTTCCTCCTCTTCATATGCGTTACATAAAAAAGCAAGTAATACTCTATCTGCTCCTAGTGATGGTTCTATAACATATGGTACGTATTTTTCTCCTGTTTCTTGGTCTAAATATGACATATCTTGGTTTGAATGGTTCATATGTTGTGTTAAGTCATAATCTGTTCTATCTGCAATTCCCCATAATTCTCCCCATCCAAATGGAAATGCAAATTCTATATCTGTTGTTGCCTTGCTATAGAATACTAATTCCTCTTTTGAATGATCTCTTAAACGTATATTTTCTTTTTTCATTCCTAGACTTAACAACCAGTTTTCACAGTAGTCTTTCCAATATTTATGCCATTCTAAATCTGTTCCTGGTTTGCAGAAGAATTCTAATTCCATTTGTTCGAATTCTCTTGTTCTAAATATAAAGTTTCCTGGTGTTATTTCGTTTCTAAAAGCTTTTCCTATTTGTGCAATACCCATTGGCATTTTCTTTCTAGATGTTCTTAATACATTTTTAAAATCTACAAATATACCTTGTGCTGTTTCTGGTCTTAAATATATTTCTGCTGTCTTATCTTCTGTAACACCTTGGAATGTTTTAAACATTAAATTAAATTTACGTATATCTGTAAAGTTTGTTTTACCACAATTAGGGCAAGGTATCTTATTCTCATTAATAAAGTTTATTAATTGTTCATCTGTCATACCATCTGCAATCATATCTTTTCCTTGTTCATGTGCCCATTCTTCTATTAATTTATCTGCTCTGTGTCTTGTTTTACATTCCTTACAATCAATTAATGGATCTGAAAATCCTCCAACATGACCTGAAGCAACCCATGTTTCTGGATTCATTAATATTGCTGCATCTAATCCTACAATATTTGGTTGTTCTTGAATGAATTTTTTTCTCCAAGCAGCTTTAATATTATTTTTTAATTCATTTCCTAAAGGACCATAATCCCAAGTGTTTGCAAGTCCACCATAAATTTCTGAACCTGGATATACATATCCTCTTGATTTGCATAATGCTACGATTTTTTCCATTGAATCTACCATAATAAAAACCTCCTAATACTTTATTTGCCAAGTACCAGAAGGTTTTATTTATCTTAAAAACTTCCGTACCTAGCATATTAGCTAGGGACGAAAGTTATATTCCGCGGTTCCACCCTAATTGATAATTTATAATTATCCTCTTAATTTTATTGTGCTCCAAAGCTCCCCATATTTTTTTGCTATTAGTTTACACCAACCACTAACTCTCTTTTAGCTTTATAAATACTTTTTCTTCTTCATCGCACTTATTAAATTTACATACTTATATCATATTATTTACAAAAAATCAATGATTATTATTTAATAACCCCAAAATATATTGCCAAAACAATTTCTGTTATTAGAATTGTAGGAAATCCTATTGTAAATTTTAACTTTTTTGTCTTATGTCTAAAAGTGTACATTCCTGCTATTCCTCCAATCCCACCTCCAAGTAGAACTAATGTAAATAAACCAGCTTCACTTATTCTCCATTCACCTTTTTGTGCTCTTCTTTTATCCCACCACATAGCTACGAAAGCTAATAAATTTATACCAATTAAGTATATTATAATATTTTTTGGTGTAAATATTGCTTCTAATAATAATTTATAATCTAACATCATTCTCTCCTATGTCTGTAAAAATACTTTTTATATAATCTAGATTTAAATTATAATTTACTTTTAAATCATTTATTATACTTTTGGTATAATCTTTATTTACATTTAATACTATTGCATAAGCTATATGTTTTTCTAAAACTATTACACTATCTATTTTTCTGTTTTTTATTAAAGTATAATCTTTTAAGAAATTTTTGTATTTATCCCATCTTTTCATCTCTTTTACTCCTGCACTAGTATAAATGCCTGTAATATTTTTTTCATCCTTTTGTATAATTTTTGATATTATTATTAAACAAGGTTCTAAAAGAGCTATCTCGATCAAAGTAAAAAATACTATTATAGAAAATTGTGTTAATTCAGTTCTTGGATTAATAGCATATACTATTGCAAATAAGAGCATTATAAGCATAAATAATATAAAAAATATTCCCGTTAAACCTATATGTTTATATTTTAAAAATCCGAATTTGTTAAATTCTTTTATTACAATTTTCTTCCATTCATAAAAATCTATCTTCTGTTTGGATATTATTTTTTCGTATAAATATTTTTCATCTGCTGGAAGAATATTGCTATCTTGATTAGTTCCTTTTTCCAATGTATAGTTATTTTCTTCTGTTTTTCTTATATCCAAATATTTTTTAGCACATAAGTCTAAAATGCATGCTGTAATATCTTTCTCGTCTTCTAGTTTTTGATTTTGAAGATATGATAAAATTGCTGGGCTATAGTTTACTTCCATATCTCTTACATATATACCTTCATCATTAGAGATTCTAACTTGTAATATATTATATATCTTCTTTCCTAATCTAATAATTAAATATAGTACTGTAATTATTAATATAATTGCTACACTAGTTCCATTATTATTACTAATAAGATCCACAAGTTTTAAAGGCATTACAGCAATTGGAATGCAAGCTAAAATTAACAATATTAGTAATATCGGAATATATTTTTTTACTTTTTTCTTATTATATAGTATAAATAGTATTAAAAATATTACTACAAACCATATACATATTACCAAATTTTTCATTTTGTTCCCCTTTTAACACTTTGTATGCTACATTTATTATTTTTCTATTTATTATGCAAATAAACTCATTTGGTTGCTTTCTGTCATGCCTTTTAAACAACCTGCATTTCTTAATAATTCTATTACAGAACTTCCTGCTTTTGCCCTCATTCTTATATCATCTATACACATAAATGGCTCTTCTTCCCTTGCTTTAATTATATTATCTGCAGCAACAGTTCCAAGACCTGGAATACTATTTAATGGTGGTCTTATCCCATCCTCTTCAGCAATAAATTTTGTACTATGAGATTTGTATAAGTCAATTGGCAAGAAATTAATACCTCTTTCATACATTTCTAATACTAATTCTAGTATAGCATACATATTCTTATCTTTTGTAGTTGCACTATTTCCTGCTAAATCTATTTCTTTCATTTTGTTTAGTACTTTTTCTTTTCCGTGACACATTATATCACTATCAAATTCATCTGCTCTTATTGTAAAATATGCAGTATAATATGCTTTTGGTTCGTGAACTTTAAACCACGCTATTCTAAATGCATTTGTAACATATGCTGCTGCATGGGCTTTAGGGAACATATATTTTATCTTTTCACAAGATTTTATATACCACTCTGGAACGTCATGTTCTTTCATTAATTCTTTATATTGATCCCACTTAGGTTCTTTTCCTTTTGCTACCTTTCCTTTACGTACAGATTCCATTATTTTAAATGCATCATTTGGTGGCAAACCTTTTTTAATTAGGTATATCATTATATCATCACGACAACATATTGCTTCTGATAATGTAACTGTTCCTGCATCTATTAAACTTTGTGCATTTCCAAGCCATACGTCTGTACCATGTGACAATCCAGAAATACGAATTAATTCATCAAATCTTTTAGGTTTCGTGTCTACTAACATTCCTCTAACAAACTTTGTACCAAACTCAGGTATTCCATAACTTCCTACCTCTGAATGTATTTGTTCTGGAGTTACTCCTAATGCTTTAGTAGAACTAAAGATTGACATTGTTTCCTTATCATCTAAAGGTACCTTAGTTGGATCTACTCCTGTAATATCAAATAACATTCTTATCATTGTAGGATCATCATGACCAAGTATATCTAGTTTTAATAAGTTTTGGTCTATTGAGTGATAATCAAAATGTGTTGTTATGATATCAGAATTAGGATCATCTGCAGGATGTTGTACTGGTGTAAATTCATATATTTCTCTACCTTTTGGAACAACTATAATTCCTCCAGGGTGTTGGCCTGTTGTTCTTTTTATTCCTGTACAACCTTGTGAAATTCTTGCGACCTCTGCATTTGCAACTGGTATATTTCTTTCTTCATAATATTTCTTTACATAGCCAAATGCTGTTTTATCTGCAACTGTACCAACTGTTCCAGCCTTAAACGTTGTACCCTTTCCAAATATAACTTCTGTATATCTATGTGCTTTTGCTTGATATTCACCAGAGAAGTTTAAGTCTATATCTGGCTCCTTATCTCCATTAAATCCAAGGAATGTCTCAAATGGTATATCCATACCATCTTTTACAAGTTTTGTTCCACATTTTGGACAATCTTTATCTGGTAAGTCAAATCCATTCTCATACCCATAATCTGTAAAATCAGAATACTTACAATTAGGACATCTATAATGTGGTGGAAGTGAATTAACTTCTGTTATACCTGTCATATTTGCAACAAATGACGAACCAACAGATCCTCTTGAACCAACGATATATCCGTCTTCATTTGACTTCCAAACCAGCTTTTGTGCAATTATATACATAACGGAGAATCCATTTTTTATAATTGAAGTTAATTCTTTATCAAGTCTTTCTTCAACTATAGCTGGAAGTGGATCACCATATAATTCATGTGCTTTTGAATATGCAATCTCTTTTATAGTTGTTTCACAACCTGGTATATGTGGTGGACATTTTTCTGGTGATATTGGGCTAATCCAATCACACATATCTGAAATTTTATTTGTATTTGTTACAACTACTTCATATGCTTTTTCTTCTCCTAAATATTCGAATTCTTTTAGCATTTCCTCTGTAGTTCTTAAATATAGTGGTGCTTGCTGATCTGCATCATCATATCCTTGACCTGCCTGTAACATTCTTCTATAAATTTCATCAGATGGATCCATAAAGTGTACATCACAAGTTGCAACAACTAATTTATTTAGTCTTTCTCCAATTTCTACAATCTTTCTATTTATATTTTTTAACCCCTCTTCATCTGCTACTGTTCCATTTCTAATTAAGAAGTCATTATTTCCTAATGGCTGTATTTCTAAATAATCATAATCTTTTGCAATATCTTCTATTTCTTCATCTGTTTTTCCCATTTCTATTGCTTGATATAATTCTCCTGCTTCACAAGCACTTCCTAACATTAAACCTTCTGAATATTTTTTATATACTGATTTTAAAATTCTTGGTTTTTTATAAAAATAGTCTAAATGAGAAATTGATATTAATTTATATAGATTTTTTAGTCCAACATAGTTTGTTGCTAATATTATTGCATGATAAGTAGGTAATTTTTTAAAGTCTGCCTCTCCTGCAACTTTTTTAGTAATATCATCTAATGTTTCACAACCCTTATCTTTTAGCATTTTAAGCATTACATTTAATACTTTTACAGTTGTATCAACATCATCTAACGCTCTATGTGCTACCTCTACTTTTATACCTAAGTTTTCTGCAATTTTTCCTAACTTATATTTTTTATAATCTGGGAATAAATCTTTTGCTAACCTTAATGTATCTAAATATGTATTTTCTAAACTTAATCCTAATTCGTTTGCATTATATTTTAAAAATCCAATGTCAAAATCTGCATTATGTGCAACTAAAACTGAATCTCCAATAAATTCTAATATTTTAGGCATAACTTTATCTATTGTCTCTGCATCTTTTACCATATCATCTGTAATATTTGTAACTTCTACAACTCTTTGTGGTATTGGCTTTTCTGGATTTACAAAACAAGAAAATTCATCTATTACTTCTCCATTTTTTACTTTCATTATTCCAACTTCTGTAATTTTTTCTGTTCTAAATGAAAAACCTGTTGTTTCTAAGTCTAATACGCAATAAGTTGTATCTATACTTTGTCCTTTAGAAAAAGATACTGGAGATACTTTATCTGGTGCAAGATATGCCTCTACACCATAAATTATTTTTATATCATGATTATCAAAACCTAATAATTTATGTGCCTCTGGAAATGCTTGTACAACACCATGATCTGTTATTGCAATAGACTTCATTCCCCACTTCATAGCTCTTTTTATTAAGTCTGTTGCAGATGTTATACCATCCATTTGGCTCATCTTTGTATGCATATGAAGTTCTACTCTCTTCTCTTTGCTATTATCCATTCTCTCTTCTTTTTTAGGTGGCTCAATTTCTATAATTGTATATGCCATAACAGTAAGTTCATGAGAAAAAGAATCCATTTGTGCAGTTCCTGCTATTTTTATTGCTTTAGCACTTTTTATTCTTCCCATAATCTTCTTAGCATTTTTCTTATCTAAAAATGCTTTACAAGTTAATGTACTTGTTCCATCATACAAATCAAAACTGTATAAAACTCTACCAGATTTTAATTCTCTATCTTCAGAATTTATTACTTCCCCTTCTAATGAAACTTTTTTATCATCCACACCCAAATTTTTAATTTTTACAAGTGGTTCATTAATAGTTAAAGAATTTCCCATTATTAATGGTGAACTATTATCTTCTTCTGGTAATTCTGGTACTTCTGCATCTGTTTCTATTACTGAATTTGCAATTATATTAACATCTCCAGCATAGGCATCTAATCCTGCTTTTCCTATAATTTTTATAGCTTTTACTTTTTCTAATTTTTCTAAGATACCATCTGCTTCTTCCATAGTTGTAAATGATTTACATGTCATTATACCAGTACCATCATATACATCCATTATTATTATTTTCTTTCCAGATTTTGTATCTCTAGAATCTAATTCTACAATTCTTCCTTCTATTGTTACTTTACCTGTATTTGCATTTATATCTTTTATCTTTACATGATTTTCTTTTGCTTTAGATGGTTTTCCAATAATGTAATCTATATTATTATTTTCTATAACTGGTGGCGCCATTTCGCCTAATTCCTCTGGAGGAATATCGCTATCAGAAGGTAATGGTACATAATAATCTGGTGATTCTTGCATTTTAGCATTTGCTTTTTCTTCCTCATATCTTTTCATTTCTTCTATTCTATTTCTTATTAATTGTTCTTCTAATAGCCTATTTTTTTCTTCTTGTTTTGCTATTTCTTCTTTACTTATCTGTTCTTCTAAGTTTATTTTATATTCTTTCCCTAACAAATTCTTTATTGTTATTTCTACTTGCTTATCTGTCTTTCTAGTTCGTAAAAAATCTGCACCTTTTATATGCATCTTTACATTTATATTGCTATTTTCTACTTCTATTGTACTTTTCATTAGTAAAATCGGTTTCATTAGTGGATGTTTATGTGCCATGTAACATATTATATTTTTCCACTCGTCTTTTACGTCGGGAATCTTGGTTCCATCTTCATAATTAAATATCATTTCTATATCTTTTATCTTGAATCGTTCCATTAGATATTTTTCAAAATCCCACATATCTTTTATTTGAACAAATTTATCTGTATTTAAAATGATAGTTAATTTATTAGTCTTTTTGTTTATTTCTATTTTACTTATATAACACTCTTGCATTTGCGAATTATTTTTATAGTCACTAAATACTTCCTTTATTTTCTTTAAGTTTTCCAATTTAGCATCTCCTATTTGTTATCAGTAGTTTTTTCTCCAATTACTTTTAGTATTTTTTCATACACTAATTTTACGTCTTTTACACCGTTTATAAAAATTATTTTTTGAGTTATTTTTTTGTTATTTGTATATATCATTATCGTTCCTAATTTAAAAATCGTTTGTAAAAATGTTTGACCATATTTAATTTGTGTCATATCTACATATTTTATTTCTTTTTCATTATCGTCTTTAACTTTATTATTATATACTAGTTTATCACTATAAAATTTATAAAAGCTATTTCTATATTTCACTTTATTGTAGACAGAATTTATTATTAAATATGCAATGTATACAACTAATATTGCTACCCCATATTCTACTAGTTGGTTTTCTGATACTAATACTACTAAAATTAGAATAATAATTAATAGAGTAGTTACATGATTATATAAAAAGTTAAATAATACATTATACTTTGGTTTTATTATTAGTTTTGCTTCTTCTTTTTTATCCATTTTCATACCTCTTTTTAAAAAATTCTTAAAATATCTTTATATGATATAAATATTGATAATGATATTAAAAGTACAAACCCTATCATTTGAATTCCTATTTCTAATTCTTCTTTCATTGGTTTTCTTCTTATTGCCTCTATTAATAATATTAGCAATTTTCCTCCATCCAATGCTGGTATTGGCAATAAATTCGTTACTCCTAGTGAAATAGAAATTATTGCAAGCATATATATGAAATCTATAACTCCAGTAGTTTGTGATACCACACTAGAAATACCAACAGGTCCCATCATTTGGTCTATACCAACTTTACCAGTAAATAACATTTTTAAATTCTCAACTATTGAACCTAAAAAATCACCTGTTTTGAAAAATGCATAATATGTGTTATTTACAAAATTATTTTCTGACATTTTAAAATTTATTCCTAAGTAATAGGTTGGAATTAAATCTAATTGTAAGTTTACCTTAAGTATTTCACCATTTCTTTCTACTTCTACTTCTGCATTATCACTCTCACAATTTTGTATTGCATCAATTAATTTATCTGCACTTCCTACTACTTCTTCACCATTAAATTTTTTAATAACATCATTTGTTTCTATTCCTGCCTTAGCTGCTGCACTTCCTTCATCTATTTGAACTACTTGTGTTGCATTTTTGCCATTATTACTACTTGCTACATATATACCTGTACTTTTAGTTTGTTTTTCTGTTGGAATCAACTTAATTTCTTTTTCTTCACTATTTCTTTCTATTTGTATTGTTAATTCTTCCCCATTTGAATTTTGAAGGATATCATCTATATCTGTTTTTGTCTTTATTTTTTTACCATTAATTTTTTCTATTTTATCTCCTGCATATATTCCAGCTTGCTCTGCTGCATAATCAGGTATTGTAGAATCTACAACTGTAGATACATTATTGCCAATTGATGCCATTATTATAAAATATACTAATATACCAAAAACAATATTTACTGTTGCACCAGCTGCAACAATAGCCATTCTTTTTGGTATACTAGCATTATTAAAAGCTCTCTCATCTTCCGATTTGGTATCTTCGCCTTCTAATCTAACAAATCCTCCTAATGGGATTAATCTTAATTCATATTTTGTCTCTTTTCCTTGTTTTGTCCAAATCTTTGGTCCAAATCCTATAGCAAATTCATGTACTTTTACTTTAAATAATTTTGCTATAAAGAAATGACCAGCTTCATGAATTAGTATTAAAAATCCCAATAAAAAAATTATTTTTATTGCATTTATAATAAAACTTATCAAATAGAAACCTCCTAGTTTAAATTAGTACTAATAAAAAATATGCAAATGGAGCTATAAATATTATACTATCTATTCTATCCAACATTCCTCCATGTCCTGGTATTAAATTACTATAATCTTTTATTCCTGTAAATCTTTTTATTGATGATGCTGCAAAATCACCCATTTGACTTAATAGGCTTAATATTAATCCTATACTAGCAATTAATATATAATTAATATTCATTCCACATAAATTATTAATTATTACAGTATATACTAATATTATTAATACAGCTCCAACAGTTCCTCCTACACAACCTTCTATTGTTTTATTAGGACTAATTTTACTAAATTTGTGTTTTCCTATTAATTTACCACAAATATATGCAAAAATATCTGTTCCCCATGATGCAAACATTACATACCAAATTAAAAATACTCCGTTTTCTGCTGCTCTAATAATTGGCATAAACATTAAGAATATTACTATATAACATATTCCAAATAAAGTTACTGCTGCATCTATTATTGTTGTTTTCATTTTAGTTATTAGAATTTGTGCAAAACATAATAATATAGCTATTGGTACAACCGCTCCTATTATTAGCATTAGATATTCTTTTGGGAATATATGTATTAAAGCAATAGTTACACAGGCTAAATACCCAAGCCATGTTAATGGCTTTGCTTTATCACTTACTTTAAAGGCATGTGAATATTCATGAAAACTCATAGCAGCAATAATCGCAAATGCAATATCTATTACTATTTGATTTCCAAAAATAAGTACTAATGCTACTATAGGGAAACCAATTACCCCTGAAATTACTCTTTTTATACTCATTATTTTCCTCCAAATTTTCTATTTCTCTTTTGAAACTCTAAAATTGCATTATCAATATCTTCTTCTGTAAAATCTGGCCATAATTTATCTAGAAATAGAAATTCTGAATATACGATTTGCCAAGGTAAAAAATTACTTGTACGCAATTCCCCACTTGTTCTAATAACTAAATCTGGGTCTGGCTCGCCTTTAGTATACAGATTATTTGAAATTGTCTCTTCTGTAATATTATCTATGTTTAATTCGCCATTTTTTACTTGTTCAGCAATTTTTTTAACTGCTGTTACAATTTCATTTCTGCCACCATAGTTTAATGCAATATTAAATGTTACTCCAGTATTATCTTTTGTTCTCTCTTCACATTTTCTTATACTTTTTTGCATACCATCTGAAAGAACTGATATATCCCCTAATACTTTTACCTTTATATTTTCTGTATCTGCCCTTTTACTATAGTCGTCTAAATAATTTTGAAGAAGTAGCATTAGTGCACTTACTTCATCTTCTGTTCTTTTCCAGTTTTCCGTTGAGAAAGCATAAACTGTAATATATCCTAATCCTATTTTGTTAGCATATCTAACTATCTTTTCTAATGTTTTGGCACCTTCTTTATGTCCTAGTTTTGCTGGAAGACCTCTTTGTTTTGCCCATCTCCTATTTCCATCCATAATTATTGCAATATGTTTTGGGAAATTTTCCTTTTCAAAATTCATATTAAACTCCTTTTAAACTGTCATTATTTCTTTTTCTTTTCCATCTGTTAACTTATCTATTTCATCTATGTTTTTATCTGTTATTTTTTGAATATTATCTTCTGCCATTTTTAGTTCATCTTCTGTTATTTCAGAATTTTTTTGCATAGCTTTAAATTCATCTATTCCATCTCTTCTTATAGAACGAATTGCAACTTTTGCATCTTCTCCCATTTTCTTAACTTCTTTTACTAATTCTTTTCTTCTTTCTTCGTTTAACTCTGGGAAATTTAATCTTATTAATTTTCCATCATTATTTGGATTTATTCCTAGATCTGATGTTAATATTGCTTTTTCTATTTCTTTTAATGCACTAGCATCCCATGGTTGAATTACAATTAATCTAGCTTCTGGTACAGAAATTCCTGCTATTTGATTTATTGGTGTTGGTGTACCATAATAATCTATTTTAATCTTATTTAAAACTGCTGGGTTTGCTCTTCCAGCTCTTATTTCTGCTAAATTTTCCTTATATACACTTATTGTTTTGCTCATTTTTTCTTCTATTTTACTATAATCCATTTTAACCTCTCCTTTTTTGAACTTTAGGGACGGAGCTTAAAGTTTAAATTTTATGTTGATTTTACTTTAAATACCGTCTTACAAGTTTTTTTATTTATTATTTTACTATTGTTCCTATTTTTTCTCCTTTTGCAGCTTTTACAATATTGTTTGGATCATCTATTCCAAAAACTACTAAAGGTATATTATTATCCCTACATAAAGATGTTGCTGTAGAGTCCATTACTTTTAAATCTTTATTTAAAATATCTAAATATGTAATTTCATCATATTTTACAGCATTTTTATCTATTTCTGGATCTGCAGAGTACACAGCATCTATTGATTTTCCAAGTAATATTACATCTGCATCTATTTCTGCTGCTCTTAAGGCTGCTGCTGTATCTGTTGTAAAATATGGATTGCCTGTACCACAAGCAAATATTACGATTCTTCCTCTTTCTAAATGCTTAATTGCTTTTCTTTTTATATATGGTTCTGCAATTTCTCTCATTTCTATTGCTGTTTGAACTCTTGTATATACACCTCTTGCTTCTAAAGCATCTTGAAGTGCTAAACCATTCATTGCAGTGGCTAACATTCCCATATAATCTGCTGTAGTTCTTTCCATTTCGTGACCATATCTACCTCTCCAGAAGTTTCCTCCACCAACAACTACTGCTACTTGTATTCCTAAATCAGAAACTTCTTTTATTGCATCACATAAATTTCCTACTACTTTTGCATCTATTCCTGTTTTCTTTTCACCTGCAAGTACTTCTCCGCTTAACTTTAGTAGTACTCTTTTGTAGGGTTTATTACTTTCCAACTTTATACACTCTCCTTGCTTATTTTATTGATATGCCTGTTTCTTTCGGCAATTATTTTAGCAAGCTTATTCTATCATATAATTTTATGAATTTGTATAATTTTTTAATATTTTCTTAATTTTATTATTAATAAATATTATATGTATGTAGAAAAATGTAGAATTATATATCTTTTTGTAACTGACTAACTGGTTGTTATATCTTGCTTATTTTATTCAATTGTAATATCATTACATATATAAATTGGGAGGTATATATGGGAAAAAAGAGTTTAGCTGAAAAATTAAAGAAAAAATATCATAAAGCTCTAGAAGTTACAGATTTAAAGGATTTATTATATAAGTCTGCTACTAGATATACTAGAAGAGCTGCTTTTAAATTGAAAGATAAAATTGGAAATATTTATAAAGTAACATATGAAAAGTTTAAGAAAGATGTTATCGCTTTAGGAACAGCTTTAATTAATCTTGGCTTAAAAGATGAATATATAGCTGTTACTGGTAAAAACAGTTATAATTGGGCAGTATCATATTTAGCTGCTACAATTGTTGGAATTGTTGTTCCAATTGATAAAGAATTAAAATCTGAAGAGATAATAAATTTCTTAAATGTATCTTCTTCTAAGGCAATACTTGGTGATGATAAATATATTACTGAATTAATTTCAAAAAAAGCTGAAATAACTAATAAAAATACTTTGTTTATCAATTTTAATTCTGAAAAAGATACAAATACTTATATGTCTTATTATTTACTTTTGGATGCAGGTTATAACCAATTAGAAGAAGGAAACAAAGATTTTGATAATATAAAAATCGATCCTGATGCAATGAAGATTCTTATTTTTACATCTGGAACTACTGGAAATGCAAAAGGTGTTTGTTTATCACATAAAAATATTGTATCTAATATAATGTCAACTTTTGGTATTGTAAAAGTAAAAAGAAATGATCAGGTTCTTTCAATCTTACCTTTACACCATACCTATGAATGTACTTTAGGATTTTTACTTGTAATTTATAGTGGTGGATGTATTAGTTATTGTGAAGGACTTCGTCATATAACAAATAATATTCTAGAATTTAAACCAACAGTTATTTTATGTGTTCCTTTACTTTTAGAAAAAATGTATAAAAAAATAGAAGCTACGGTTAGAAAATCTTTACCAGAAAAATATGCTAATATGGAAGGCGACGTAATTGCCAACTTACCTTTAATTATTAAAAAGATAGTTAAAACTAAAGTTAAAAATTCCCTTGGTGGTAGATTAAGAGCTTTTATAGTTGGTGCAGCTCCTTTAAGTCCAGATGTTATAACTTCATTTAAAAATTTAGATATTAAATCTATACAAGGTTATGGACTTACAGAATGTTCACCTTTAGTTGCTGGAAATAATGATTTTTATATTAACCCAGATGCTGTAGGGTTACCTATTCCAAATGTTTCATATAAAATTGATAAACCAGATAGTTCTGGTGTGGGAGAAATACTTGTAAAAGGACCTAATGTAATGCTTGGTTATTATAAAGACGAAGCTGGAACAGCGAAAGTATTAAAAGATGGCTGGTTCCATACTGGTGATTTAGGTAGAGTTGATGATGATGGTTGGTTATATATTACAGGTAGACTAAAAACTGTAATAGTTACTCAAAATGGTAAAAATATTTATCCAGAAGAAATTGAACATTATTTAAATGAAAACCCATTAATTTCCGAATCTTTAGTAACAGGTCTTCCTGATGATAAAGATGAAGAAGTATATGTTAATGCACAAATATTCCCAAATATTGATGCTATAAAAGAATATTTAAAGGTTTCTATTCCTCAAAAAGAAGAAATCTTTGCTGTTATTAAAGATATCGTTTCTAGTGTTAATAAAAAATTACCAAATTATAAACATATTAAATCTTTTATTATAAAAGATGAGGAATTTGAAAAAACTACTACTCAAAAGATTAAAAGATTTGGTAAAAATGTTGAGAATAATAAATAAATATTTACAAATATTTATTTTGATGGTATTTTATATATGTGTGTTAGACTATTATGTAATTTTTCATAATGACACACTCCTTTCAAAAGCCAACTGCTAAACAGTTGGCTTTAATTTTTTTATATAAATTTACTACATTTCACCAAATAGGGATTTTAGGAACGTCCCCATATCCCTATACTTTTCCAAATTTGTCAAATGGCCAGAATCTAAAAAGAACTATACTTTCTATCTTGTCTTGTGGTATACAACCAAATGCCCTACAATCATGACTTTCCCCTCTATTATCTCCCATTGCAAACACAGTGCCCTCTGGTACGGTAAAATCTACTAGCAAACCACCTTCAGCTTCTGTCCTCACACTAGAAGATAAATAATCTTCTTCTAATTCTTCTCCATTAACATATACTTTTCCATTTTGAATCTTAACATGTTCACCTGGTAAGGCAATTACTCTTTTTATATAACTTATTTTTCCTATTTCTAATACATTATGAACAAATTTATTAGCTGGTTCTTCATACCTTGCGGTTGGAGTTTCTTTAAACTCTGCCTCTGTTAAATAATCTTCAGTTGGTGCCTCAAAAGTTATAATATCTCCTCTTTCTGGTAGTTTATGAGTTAAACGTATTGTTCTATTTAATATCAATCTTTGACCTTCTATTAATGTTGGCTTCATAGAAACAGATTGAACTTGAGTTGGTGTCATTATGTAATAGCGTATCCATAGTCCTAAAACTACTGCTATAATAATACATATTACCCATTCTAGAATATTTTTTAATTCTTCATTAATATTCATATTTTAATAATTGCCTCCTAGCTTATACTAGAATTGCAATGTTTCTTTAATTCTCTTCATTGCTTCTTCTGTATTTTTTCTTTCGCCAAATGCTGTTAATCTAAAATATCCTTCACCACTTGGTCCAAAACCAACACCTGGTGTTCCTACAACATTTGCTTTTTCTAATAATAAATCAAAGAAATCCCAAGATTTCATGTTATTTGGTACTTTAAGCCATATATATGGTGAATTAATTCCTCCATAATATTCTATACCAACTTCATCTAATCCTTCTCTTATTATTTTCGCATTTTCTAAATAATATTTAATATTTTCTCTTATTTCTTTTTGTCCTTCTTCTGAATAAACAGCTTCTGCTCCTCTTTGTGTTACATATGATACACCATTAAATTTTGTGCATTGTCTTCTGTTCCACATTTTATTTAAGCTAACTTCTTCCCCATTACTTGCTTTTACTTTTAACTCTTTTGGAACTACTGTATACGCACATCTTATTCCTGTAAAGCCAGCTGTTTTTGAAAAGCTTTTAAATTCTATTGCAACTTCTTTTGCTCCATCAATTTCATAAATAGTATGTGGAATATCATCTTCTGTTATGAAAGCTTCATATGCAGCATCATATAAAATAATAGAATTATTTTCTTTAGCATATTTTACCCATTTAGCTAATTCTTCTTTTGATATAACTGTTCCTGTTGGATTATTTGGGAAACATAGATATATCATATCTGGAACTTCTTTTGGAAGTTCTGGTGTAAAATTATTTTCTGCTGTACATGGTATGTAAATAATTCCTTCATATTTTCCTGTTTCTTCGTTGTATTTACCTGTTCTTCCAGACATTATATTTGTATCTAAATATACTGGATATACTGGATCTGTTATTGCAACTTTATTATCTACATCAAATAAATCTACAATATTACCACAATCACATTTAGCACCATCTGATACAAAAACTTCATCTGGGTCTATTTTTACTCCTCTTTTTTCGTAATCATATTTTACTATTGCATTTCTTAAGAAGTCATATCCTTGTTCTGGACCATAACCTCTAAAAGTATTGCCTGCTCCTTCTTCTTCTACTGCTTTTTTCATTTGTTCCAATACTTTAGGAACTATAGGTTTTGTTACATCTCCTATTCCTAATTTAATAATTTTTTTATCTGGATGTTCCTCCTGATATTTTGCCACTTTCTTAGCTATTGTAGAAAATAAATAGCTATCTTGCATTTTTAAAAAATTTTCGTTAATTTTAATCATTTTTTGCCTCCTAAGAGTCTTTAATTACAGAATTTCTAGTTAGAAATTTCTCTTATTATTTTATATTATTTATATGTTTTATTGTCAATAGTATGTACAAAAAAAATAAAAGAGTATATAATTGCTACAAGAGGTGAAACAAATGAAGATTAAAGATATTTTTAACAATGTAAACATAATTGAATCTGTTGGTAACTTAGATACAGAAATTAATAATATTTCTTCAGATTCAAGAGGTATAGAAAAAAATGATATGTTTTTTGCAATAAAAGGATATGATTTGGATGGAACTAAATTTATAAATAGTGCGGTTCAAAATGGTGCATCTGCTATTGTTATTGATGCAACATGTAATATTGCAGATTATGAAGTACCAGAAAGTGTGACAATCCTTAAAGTTGATAACATTCGTCATACACTTGCAGTAGCTAGTTGTAATTTATATGATAATCCATCAAAAAAATTAAAACTTATTGGAGTTACTGGAACAAAAGGAAAAACCACATCTACTTATATGATAAAATCTATACTTCAAAAACATGGACTTAAAGTTGGGTTAATTGGAAGTATTGCTATATATATTAATGATGAAAAAATCGAAGATTGTGACAGAACAACTGCAGAAAGCTATAAAATCCAAAAGACTTTAGCTATGATGGTTAAAGAAAACGTTGACATAGTTGTTTTGGAAGTATCTTCACAAGCAATGAAATTAGACAGAGTTGTTGGTTGTGAATTTGATAGCGTTCTATTCACAAATCTTTCTGAGGATCATATAAGTCCAAAAGAGCACAAAGATATGGAAGACTATTTCGAGGCTAAGCTTTCTTTAGCTAAAATGGCTCCATTTGTAGTGTTTAATTTAGATAATGAATATACAGCTAGAATTCCAAATCTTTTACCCGATAAAAAATTAAGAAGTTTTGCAATGGATACTAAAGCTGATGTAATGGCAAAAGATTTAAATTTAAGTAATACTGGTGTTGATTTTACACTTTGCATGAATGATAAAGAATTCCCTGTAAGAGTTTCTATACCAGGAAAATATATGGTATATAACTGTTTAGGAGCTATCGGTATTGCTACTTATTTTGGAGCTCATGTTAAAGATATTCAAGAAGCCTTAAAAGATATTAAAGTATTTGGTAGAAGTGAAGTGGTTCCTAATAAATTAGGTCTAAAAATATTAATAGACTATGCCCATACCCCATCTAGTCTACAATCTATTTTGGAAACCGTTAAACCTTATACTAAAGGTAGAGTTATTTGTACTTGGGGTGTTGGTGGAGACAGAGATTCTAAAAAACGTCCTATAATGGGAGAAATCTCTGGTAATTTAGCAGACTTAACAATACTTACTTCTGACCAAATTCGTACAGAAGACCCTAATAAAATTCTAGACGATATCGAAGTTGGACTAAAAAAATCTGGTGGTAAATATGTACGTATTTTAAATAGAACTGAAGCTATAAAATATGCTTTATCAATCGCAACTCCAGATGACATTATTGTACTACCTGGACTTGGAAGTGATTTATATATTGAATATATGCATGTTAAATACCCATATGACGAAAGAGTCGTTATTCATGACGCTATAGAAGAAATGCTTGCTTCTGGCAAAAGAAAACCAGTAGAATAAAAAAATTTAAGCTGCACTTTTTAGTGCAGCTTTTGAATTATTCTTCATTTATATACTTAATTACATCACCATAAATATAAAAACTTCCTACGATGAAAATTGTATAAGCTTTATATTCGTGTAAACTCTTTTTTATAGCTTCATTTAAATCCATAGTACTTACATTTTTTCCATCTAGCCTTATAGCTTCTTCACTTAAAATTTTGTTATCCCAGTATCTTTCTTTACTATTCCCATTTGTAAATATATAAACATTATCATCATTTTTTACTAATAGTTTTAATACAGTTTTATAATCTTTCGATTTTAGTAAAGATATTATAAACACTTTTTTAGTATCTCTATAATACATATTTACTGAATTTATAAAATTCTTTATTGCAAGTTCATTATGTCCCCCATCATATATAATTGTAGGATTTTCATGTAGTGTTTCGAATCTACCCTTGTGTATTACAGTTTCTAATGCTTCTCTTACCTTTTCTTCTGGCAAGTTATATCTGTTTTTCAGAATATCTACTGCTTCTAAACAAATACTCGCATTATATATTTGAGATTCACCTTTAAGTTTTATCTTTACATTTTTATATTGCTTATAATCAAAAGTTTGAAAATCCTTATTATATGAATAATTTTGTATCTCTTTTTTATTTATCAAATGCAATTCATTATTTTCTTTCTTGCATTTATCTATAATAACTTTATCAACACTTTCACTTTGGCTTATATAAATTGTATTTGAATTTTCCTTAATTATTCCTGCTTTTTGAAAAGCAATTTCTTCTAGCGAATTTCCTAAAACATTCATATGGTCATATCCTATGGAATTTATAATAGAAATTTCAGGATAAATTATATTTGTACAATCATATAAACCTCCCATTCCAACTTCCATAACAACTACATCACATTTTTGGATTTCAAAATACACTATAGCCATTGTTGTTTCTAGCTCAAATAGAGTAACCTTTCTCTCATGAGCTACATTATGTTCTTTAACTAATGGATCTAATTTAATTATAATTTCTTCCATCTCTTTATTAGTAATATTTATGTTGTTAACACTTATTCTTTCATTATATTTTATTAAATGTGGTGATATAAATTTTCCTACTTTATATCCACTTTTTAAAAAGCTATTTGTCATCATTTCTGTACAACTACCTTTTCCATTTGTTCCAGCTATATGTATAAATTTTAGTTTTTCTTCTGGATGACCTAATTTTTCCATAAAATATTTCATTGCATCTAATGTTGGTCCTTTAGTTCCAGAAAAAAATCCTTGCAAATATTTTTCTACATTCATTTTTATTTCTCCTATTTTAATATTCCATTAGTTTTATCATATTCTACTAATTTTGTATATCTATATGTTTATATTTCCATCATATACTTTTGTTGCTATACCACTCATAATAATATGACCATTTTGTTTATTATAGTTTAATTTTAATTCTCCACCTCTTAATATAGTTTTTACATAACTAGAACATATTCCTTTATAATACGCTATGCAAAATGAAGCACAAGATCCTGTTCCACACGCATAGGTTTCTCCTACTCCTCTTTCCCATGTTCTGATCTTTAAAGTATTTCTACCTAAACATTGAACAAATTCTACATTTATTTTGTTTGGAAAACATTTCATATTTTCAATTGCTGGTCCGTATTTTTCTAAATCAATATCTTCTACATTATTTACAAAAATAACTAAATGTGGATTTCCCATAGAAACATAATTTCCTATAAATCTAGTGTCATCCACCTTAATATTAACTGATATTGGAATTCTATAATTCTTTTGAACACTTATATTTTTTATATCATCAAAAATTGGCCTTCCCATATCTACTTGGACTTCTTGTATTTCTCCATTTAATACTTTTAATGTTACAAACTTTATACCTGCTTTTGTTTCTATGCTCATACTTTGTTTATCTATTATTTTGTTATCATAAATATATTTAGCAAAACATCTTATCCCATTTCCACACATTTCAGCTTCTGAACCATCTTTATTAAAAATTCTCATCTTTATATCTGCTACAGTACTTTCTTGTACTAAAATAAGTCCATCTGCCCCAATTCCAAAATTTCTGTTACACATATATCTAGCTATTTGTGGCAATTTATTTTCTGCTAATATATTCTCCAAGCAATTTATGCATATGTAATCATTACCTAGTCCATGCATTTTAGTAAAAGTAACCATATTTACACCTCCATACATTATACATATGTAATTTGATGATATTTGGTTACTTTTGACACACTTTTTGATACAGTAAATTATAATATTTTTTAATATTGTCGTTCATTCAGGCACATCCTTTTCGATTCCCATCATAAAAAAATAACAGTATCTATAAAATCTTTGATACTGTTATTTTGGTGCCTCGAACGGGAATCGAACCAGTGACACAGGGATTTTCAGTCCCTTGCTCTACCAACTGAGCTATCGAGGCTTATTAAATTGTTGATAAATATATTTTTTCTTATATGTTTTCCACACCATTTCTTCTATATAAGAAAAGTGGCTTCGCCACATGTACAGATTGCTTCGCAATCGCACGGTCATAAGTAACTTAACCTTGTTGCTTCAGAAAAATCTAGCGATTTTTCCTACGCAATAAAAAAATGGCGACCCGGAACGGGCTCGAACCGTCGACCTCTAGCGTGACAGGCTAGCGTTCTAACCAACTGAACTACCGGGCCGTAAAAAACATGGTGGTCGCTATAGGGCTCGAACCTATGACCCCCTGCTTGTAAGGCAGATGCTCTCCCAGCTGAGCTATGCGACCGTTTTCTTCCGACGAGTTTTAGTATACTATGTTTTTAATTTTCTGTCAATACTTTTTTTAATTTTTTTTATTTTATCTTTTAATTTTTTTTATATTATTTAATAGATTGCTTATTTATTAACATTTTCACACTATCTTTATTTAATAATTATTTTCCAAAATAATAAAGTATAGTTTTTATACCCTATTATTTTGGAAGAAAAAAAGGTCCTAAGACCTTTTTTAATATGAATTCATATTTTTTAATATATAAAAATTCAATTATTTTTTGTTTACTAAATCTTTTAAAGCTTTTCCAGCTTTGAATACTGGAGCTTTTGATGCAGGTATTTTTATTTCTTCTTTAGTTTGAGGATTTCTTCCTTTTCTAGCAGCTCTTTTTCTAACTTCGAAAGATCCAAATCCAACTAATTGAACTTTATCACCTTTTACTAAAGATTCTGTAATTACATCTACAAATGCATTTACTGATGCTTCAGCACTTTTTTTTGTTTCTCCTGTTTTTGCAGCGATTGCTGCGATTAAATCAGCTTTGTTCATTTAAATTACCTCCTAATAATTTGTGTTTATGTAGTGCTTTGAAATGCCTACTAAGTCTTATATTCGCCAATTTTTACTAAAATCCTTCTTTTTTTTTATTATTTTTTTGTTGAAACCTAATTCTCTCTAAGAAAAGCTGGTTTTTTTTACCATTTATTTATATATATATAATTCTCTGTTATCTATATATACCAAGCTTTTCAAGCAATTTATATATTTTTTGTCCATATGGAATCATATAGAATTCTTCTTTAGATAAAATTTTTAAAACTACAACAGCTATTGCATAAATTACTACAGCAAATATAATTGCTATTAGTGTTGCCAAAGCTTGTGATATTATTCCTAAAAGTACATTATATATGAATAATGAACAAATTGACATTATAATTGTTGCAATTATAGGCTTTATTAAAAAATTACTTATTTTTAAATTTAATTTAACATTTCTTCTTAAAGTAGTAAAAGCTATGGAAAAAGCCACCATATGACAGACTACAGAACCTATAGCTGCTCCATTTGCACCAAAAGTTGGATTAGAAACTAAAAGTAAATTTATAACAAGTTTTGCTAGCATTCCACATCCTAATGAAATTGCGGGTACCATAACTTTACCAATTCCTTGCAAAGTTCCATTAATTGTTTGATCTAATATAGTAAAAATTACAGTTAGTGAAGAGATCTGTAATAATAATGCACCTTCTGGTTGTGCAGGGTACAATAAATGTAATATTGGGTCTGCAAAAACTATCATTCCAATTGTACATGGAAGACCTATTAACATACTTGCCATTAACGAAAAAGACACTCTTTTAGTAGTATTTTCTTTATCTCCTTTTGCTATCGCACTAGAAATTGTTGGAACTAGGGCTGTTGCAAAGGCAATATTAATTGATAATGGTAATGATGTTAATGTATCTACTTTCCCTCCCAATATTCCATATTGAGCTTTGGCATCTGCTTCTGTCATAAATTTTTTAAGTCCGCTTACAACTGTAAATGAATCTATATTCTTATTAAAAGATGACATTATTGAACTTAATGACATTGGAATTGATACACTTAATATTTTTTTCACAATACTTTTTACATTTTGATACTTATAATTCACAGTTTCTTTTAATTCTTTAGCTCTTTCATTTCTTGTAATTCTATAAAATCTTACTAAATACATAAAGCTCATAAAAATAGATAATGTTGTTGCAACATTTGCTGCTGCTGCCATCCAAACAGTATTTCCATTAGTCATCTTATAAACAATTTCTACTATTAATATAACTAAAACTGTTTTAAAAACTTGTTCTAATGTTTGTGATCTAGCAGTTACTCTCATTGCTTGTTTTCCGTTACAATATCCCCTAAGAACAGCTGCAACTGTTACAAAAAATACAGCAGGTGATAATGTGATTAATGTATATTTTGCTTCTGGAATATTAAGCCAATATGTAGCAATAACATCTGCTCCAAAAAATAGTAATAATGTTCCTATTAATCCTATTACAGCAAATGTAGCTAAAGCTACTTTAAATATTCTTATTGCACCTTTATGATCTCCTTTAGCAGTCCTTTCAGCTACTAATTTTGAGATTGCATTTGGAACTCCAATTGATGATAGGGTAAGTAACAAAGCATATATCTGATATGACCCTGAATATATAGCATTTCCTTGGTCTCCAAATCCATCTTTATTTGTAAGATATAAATTATATACTAATCCTAATAATTTAATAAGAACCTGAGAAAACATTAGTGAAAGTACTGCTTGCATAAAACCTTCTTTCAGTACTTTATTTTTTTGTTTCTTCATATTTAAATCCTTTCTTTTTTCTATTGTATTAAACTAAATCATATTATATTAATAAATTGTTTTACAATCAAGTATCCAATATGACTTTTTTTAATAAAATAGTGCAAATATCTTGTTTTTTTCCACGTTTTATAGGATAATATATATGTATATTTATAAAATAAAATGAAAGTGGTGGAATGTTTTGAAACTTTTTGATAAATTCTTAAAGAAATTAAAAACTAATAGAAATACTTTTTTAACATATATACTAACTCTTATATCTATATATATCTTAGTAGATAGAGTAGTAGAATTATTATTCCTATTTTTTAGCGGAATATCATTATCGTATTGGGGACCAATTCAATATACATTAGCAATAGCATGTCCAATATTTGCTTTTCTATTTTCTGGTTCATCATCTTTCGTAAAATCAGATAAGGTAAAGCTTTCTTTTATGTATACGTATATAGTAGTTCTATATACTATTGTAATATCGATGATTGTTCAATGGCTAAATGAAATTTTATGGATTTTATTAATGTCTTTACCTAACTATGTAGGATTAATTACAACTTCCTCAGAATTAATAAAACCTGCATTTACCGCAATTGCTTTATACATACCATTAACTACATTCTTTATAATTTTTAAATTTATTTATATGAAAGTTAATGATACTAAAGATATAAAGGATTCTATCATAGATTTTAATGGTATAGATTTATCTCCTGCACCTAAAAATATAGGCCCATATACTTGTGAAAATATTCTTTGTTTGGATTCTGAACTTGGTAAGCCTGCTGTAATTTCAGAAGATAAAAGATTTGAATCAACATTAATTGTTGGACCTTCTGGTACAGGAAAAACAACTATGGTAATAGAACCAATGGTTGCAAGAGATATCGAAAAGAAACTATTTTTCGAAGAAACAGCCAAAGAAATGGGATTTACAGCATTAAAAACTGGTATTGCAACACTTTCAGCACCATATAATAATGAATATTTAAATAAATATTTTAATTTAAATATGTTAAAACCTGTTGAAAGCAAATTAAAAATTTATAAAACATATATGAAGAAAATGATTATAGATTCATCATCTGATGAAATAAAATACAAAAATTTAGGAATTACTGCAATTTCTCCAGACTTTTCTTCTATTGAAAACATGATGAAAATAGCAGATAATTTTAATGTTCCATATAATTTAATTGACCCGGATAATCCAGACTCTGTTGGTATAAATCCATTTACATTTGATGATCCTTTAAAAACTGCAATTGCTATATCTTCTGCGTTAAGAAGTATGTATAATACAACACATACAGATGTTGAAGAAGCTTTCCGTGATAATGTAGCAAGTCAAGCAATAGAAAACTTATCTATATTATTAAAAGTTATGTATCCAAAATTAAATGATGGAGATTTACCAAATTTAACAGATATGTTAGAAATGCTTACAGATTTTGATTTAGCAGAAGAAATGTGTAGAAAAATGGAATATGACGAAGAATTATCTGTAAAATATAGAATGCAAATAGCTTATTTTAAAAAGAATTTTTATAGAACTGGCTCTGGTAGAGCAGATACAGAAAAATTTGTATATTCTGCAGTTACACAATTAGATAATCTTTTAAGAATGGAAGGTGTTCGTAACATTCTTTGTAACAGAAATAATAATATAAACTTTGACCAAGCACTAGAAGATGGAGAAGTTACTTTTGTATGTACACGTAGAGGGGATTTAGGTGCTGCCACACATAAAGCTTTTGGTTTATTTTTCTTAATATTAATGCAATATTCTGTATTAAGAAGACCAGGTAACGAGAAAAACAGAGTTCCCCATTTCTTATATATCGATGAATTTCCAGATTTCTTATGCAAAGATATAGATGCAATCTTTACTTTATATAGAAAATATCGTGTTGGAACTTTAATATCTGCTCAAAACTTAGAACAATTAGGAAATAAAGTTTATTCAAGATATAGACAAACGATTCTTGCAAACTGCAGTAACAAATTATTATTTGGAGGCGCTACTCCAGATGACAGAGAATGGTGGTCTAAAGAATTCGGTAATAAGAGAAAATGGAAATTTAAAAATGATTATCATACATCAAAAGGTACTTATGATGAAAAATATGGTCAAATAGAATATGGTTGGTCAGAATACTTTAAGCCAGATAAATTAGGTTCTTTAAAAGCAAAACAATGTGCTTATAAGATTCGTAATCCTAAAGGTGGAATTCAAGTTGGAAAAGGTAAAGTTGATCATGTAGCTTCAAAATATAAAGAAAAACAAAAAGTTAAATTCTTTAATTTTGAGAAATTTACTAGTGGTATCTCTGATGAAGCTGATTCTAGAGTAAGAAGAAAACCTAAATTTAATTATGGTAATGTTGATTTTACAGATACAAATAATTCAGCAGAAATTGATCCAATAAAAACAGACACATCAGACTCAAATTTCTTATTTGATAATGATGATGCAATAATTGTTGATTTAAAAAGAGGAAATTCTAATAAATAATCGGGATTTAGGGACGTTCCTGAAAATCCCCCTTCAAAAGAAAAAAGTCGCTATTAAAAAGCGACTTTTTTCTTTACTATAACCTTGTTTTCAAAATTGGAATTAAATTTTTAATATTAATCCTCTAATAATTTTAATTCAACATTTGCAACTTTATATTTATTTGTATTTTCATCTAATTTGAATTCTATTAAAGTATCTTCTAATGATTCCTTATTTTGTCTTAAATCTGTTGTAAAATATAATTTTATTTTTGATATTTCTAACCCTTTTGTTACAATTATTTTAAATGTTTCTGCAGTATGTTTTTCATCTTCACAAACAAATATTAATTGTGGCATAATTGGAAATCCGGAATCTCCTGGTACAAAATTATCATAAAAATCTTGATATAATCTCATTTTTTCTACTAATTTATTTTCCCAATCTTCTTCCCTTCTAACAACTTCAAATAGGAAAGATATTGATTTATTATTTTTAGTTAATTTAACACTACCTCCTGAAGCTTTAAAAGGTTTTGCCAATGTTTTAGCTGTAAGTTGTGGCTTTACAATATATGAATCAAAAGCTTTAACTTTTCTTAAATAAGCTAGTAATGTTTGATTTCCTGCTAACCTTTTCTTAATAAGAGCAACTGGCTTTACATTATCTGTGGGTTGCCATTTGCATTCTACATCTCTTGAATTAAGCAGATATTTTCCCATTTTTTCTAAGCAATATATTCTATATATTCCCTTTCCATCTTCTGAATGGAAATAATATCTTGTTAATATTTTTGTTTTTATTAATTGTTCTAATTTCTTATTTAATTTATCTTGTGATTTTATCTCTATACCTTTTATCTGTAATAATTGATATATTTGTCTTGAAGTGATAAATTCGAATTCATTTACTATTTCTAGAATTTTAAAATGAATATCTGTAATATGTCCTAAATTAATTTTGTTTATGATTTGATTCATTGAAACATAACCATCTTTACCGTCAAATACCTTTATTTCACCTTCTCTTATTGCAAATGGTGATACTTCAGCTTTTATTTGACTATCTTCTACCATCTTAAATTCCTCCTTAACATATTATTAATTTTATTTTTTTCTTTTCTGGAATAATTTTTTTAATAAAAACATCCACCTGTTTTCCATATTCTATTCCTTCTTGATATTCAGCCATTCCTACTAAATTTGGTTTTAACTCTATAAAAATACCATTTTTATGAGCCTCCGTATTTCTTATAATACCTTTTACTTTTGTTCCTTCTTTAAATAATTTTGCATTTTCTTCCCAAGTACCTAATAATTCCTTATAAGTAAACATTATTCTTTTATTTTCCTTATCTATGCTTTTTACTTTAACATTTACTTCTTGTCCTATAGAAAACCTGTCAAATGGGCTTTTTATTCTTGCTACAGACATATCTTCTATATGTAATAGCCCTACTACCCCATTTTTTAGTTCTATAAAAGCTCCATATGGCTGAATACTTTTTACTTTTCCCTGTACTATCATGTCTTCTTTTAAAGAATCATCAAATGGAATATATTTTTTGTAGCTCATTTATTTTTTCTCCTTTATCTTATGTATAATCTTATATTATTATATAGTTTTATTTTAATATAATCAATATCTATTTTATTAATTCTTCTATTTCTTTATTAGTTAACTGTCTATATTGTCCTAGTTTTAGATTTTTTACGTTTATTTTTCCTATTGCTGCCCTATGTAGTGCAAGTACTGGTTTATTTATAGCTTTACACATTCTTCTTATTTGTCTATTTTTACCTTCATGTATTATTATTTGAAATCTAGAAATATTTTTAGCTTCATCCACTTTTAAAATCTTAGTCTTGGCGGGCTTTGTTACATAATCTCCTATGTCTACCCCATTCTCTAATTTTTGCATATCTTCTTTTGTTACCTTACCTCGTACTGTAACATTATACGTTTTCTCTACTTCATGACTTGGATGTGTAACTTTATTAACAAATTCACCATCATTTGATAATATAAGTGCTCCAGAAGTATACATGTCTAAACGTCCCACAGGAACGATTCTTGTCTTTATGTCTTTTAATAAATTCATAACCGTATCTCGTTTAAATTGATCTTTTACCGTTGTTACATATCCAATTGGTTTGTTTAATAAAATATATAGTTTTTCATCATGTCTTTTTAAAATTTTACCATCCACTTCTACAAAATCATTATATGGATTTATTTTAGTACCTAAAGTAGTTATAACTTTTTCATTTACTTTTACTCTTCCTTCTAATATTATTTTTTCGCATTTCCTTCTTGAGGCAATCCCATTGTCTGCTAAAAATTTTTGAAGTCTAACTTCATCTTTTTCTTCCATATTTTTTCCCCTTTTTATGTATAATTTATTTTTTTATGCATATTATAATATTATAAATTATGTTTTTAATTTTCTTTTTATTCTGTTTTTAATGGAATAAAAAGATTTATATAGATCTTCCAGTACTGTTCTAGTACTGGATTTTTTTACTTCATTTCCTTTGTATAAAAGTTTAGTTTTAGTAGCTGTTAATTACGACATTTTATATATACAAGCCTATTAAACATTAATAATTCTTTTTTCTAATATTTTTAAAACATTTTTAAAATATTCAGGTAAAGGTGCTTCTATTTTCATATTCTTACCCGTTATAGGGTGTACAAATTCTATGCTTTCGGCATGTAGCATTTGTCCTGATACATTAAATTCATTTTTTCCATTAGAATATACACTATCTCCAACAATAGGATACCCAATCGTTGATAAATGTACTCTAATTTGATGTGTTCTTCCAGTTTCTATATTTACTTTTAATAAAGAATATCCTTGATACCTTTTTAATACTTTAAAATGCGTTATAGCATTTTTTCCATTTTTATCTATATCCATTTTCTTTCTATCTTTTTTACTTCTTCCAATTGGCATATTGATTGTAGCCTCATTATCCTTTACAATTCCCTTAACTAATGCAATATAAGTCTTTTTTACTTTATGATTTTTTATTTGTTCTGAAATATTTAAATGTGCTTTATCACATTTAGCTACAATTAATACACCAGAAGTATCTTTATCTAATCTGTGTACAATTCCAGGGCGTTTTTCCCCACCTATTCCAGATAAAGAATCTTTACATCTATATACTAAAGCATTTACTAAAGTTCCTGTATAATTTCCATTTGCAGGATGAACAACCATTCCCTTTGCTTTATTTACAACAATTATATAATCATCTTCATACAAAACATCTAATTTTATATCTTCTGGTATAATTTCTGTATCTTTTACTTCTGGAATTTCTACAGATACTATATCTTCTAAATTTACTTTATATGATGATTTTACTTTTTTATTATTAACAAGAATTTTACCTTCATCTAACAATTTTTGTGCTGTCGCTCTGGTAATATTTTCATTTAAAATAGGTATTATTTTGTCAATTCGACAATTAACGTTTTCTTCTCCTATTTTATATTTCTCCACTTTTATCATCCTTTTCTTTTTTTCTTTTTCCCATTCTTACATTATTAGCATAGATAGCAAAGAATAATGCTAATAAAACCCATCCAATAACTATACAGATATCTGCAAAATTAAAGTTAGGAAAATTTATTGCTTCTGATATATCTATAAAGTCTACTACAAATCCTTTAAATACTCTATCTATAAGATTACCAAATCCACCTGCAAGTACCATGGAAATAGCGACTCCTGTTTTTCTATCAATTTGATTTGCTTGCATACTTATAAATTTTATAATTATTCCCAAAACTATAATATTAGTTATAATAAAAGAAAATGTGCTATTTTGACCTACACCAAAAGCTCCACCTCTGTTTTGTACTGTGTGAAATTTTAACACTCCTGGGATTAATGATATATCTTTATTTATAAATAAAAATTTAGTTATTTGGTCTATTAGTAGTAATATAAGTACTAATATAAAAATCTTTTTTAATACCTTTCTTTTAGATAATTTTTCTTGTTCTTCTCTTTCTAGAATCTTTTGTGTTAAAGTCTTTGTTTCTTGTTTTTCTTCCATATAGCCTCCTCTATACTACATCTCTTTCGTATATTACAAATCTATCATCTGAATATAGTTCTTTATATTCATAGTTTCTTGACAGAAACATATTTAATTTTGCATTTTTAAAACATATTACATGAGTTATATCATATTCATCAAATTTATTTTCATAATATGTTCCAATATTTGATATGTTTAAAAAGTCATCAAATACTGTACATCCTGGATTAAATTCTGGTGTATATAAATCTGCTCTTGAGTCTACAAATACAGGTATTCCCCTATAAAGCATATAACTTCCATAATTGTACTCATTATAAATTCTCATATTACTAATATCTAAATTTTCTAAAATATAATCACAGGCTTGCACTGGATATGATGATTCATCAACATACTTATCGTCTAGTTTTGGCTTATACATATTTGTACTTACTATAACAAATATGCATAATGTGATACAAAAGCCATATAGTCCAGTCATTTCTTTTAATATCTTATTAACATCATCCATACATTTATATTTTTTTAAAAATGCTAATATTAATTTACAATATATTGGCATTCCTATTAGTATTAACATTGATATTTGTCTTCTTGACATTAATGCTAAAATGACAAGTCCTCCAAACATAAATAAATCTCTTAATTTAATTTTTATATCTGTTAGCATTAGTAATGCTATTACTACAATTAATAGAACTAAAATGTCTTTTTGATTTATTAAAGTTAATGGTAAATGTTCATTAATATTTTCTGTTGTATCACCTTGCATTGTGTCTATTAGATATGTGTATGGCGTAGTTCCTAAAGGTGTGCATAAACCTAGTAGTGCTGCAATTAACATTATTAAAATTAAATATTTTATATTTTTATTTCTTTCAATCTTTATTTTATATGGATGTTTTCTATTCTCTTCTCGTTTTTGCTTTATTTGTTCTCTTTGTGTATTTATTTGTTCTATTTTTGTCTGTAATTGTTTTATCTTTTCAGGTTTTTTAAAAAATATTTTCTTTCGAACAATATATGTTAATTTCTTTATTTTTAATATCAGATCTAAATCTACAACTATACATATTAAATATTCTGCTACATATGGTAAGAATAATACAAAGAAAAATGGCCATACCGCCACATGCAAGTTAGCCATTAGCAGTGATATTAATAACAAGCCTATTGCATAACCAATTTTTCTATTTCGTAAAAATCTTTCTATAAAGAATATTTCCAAAACAAATAAAATAAATGTTACTAATTGTGCTCTTGCAGTTATATATGATTTAATTAAATATATCGCTCCAATGGTTAATATAAATGGTACTATATGACTTTTACAAATTTTTACATTTGTAAGATATAATATTACTCCTAACAAACAAGCAAATATAATAGTTGAAATATATATGCCTGTCCATCCTCCAATAGTATAAATAAAATACATTATAACATCGTATAACCAGTGTGGATATTCATAATTTAAATTTTCATGCCATGAAAAATGATCCTTGCCATCTATACCATTTTCTAATATTGATTCTCCAATTTTTACTGTATAGTATGTATCATTTTGCATCGTAACAGGTGCTATTCCTACACAAAATAAAATTATACATATAATGGCTAATATGTTAAATATTAATGTTTTTCTCTGTACCACTTTTTTGTTTTTATTTTTCATATTCTCTTACTCCTTAATTTAAGATATTGCCATTATAACAAAAAAAGACTAAAAATAATAGTCTTTTTAGTCTTTATTTTATTGTGTAAAAAACTCGCCAGATTTTCTAATATACTACTATTTTAAACCTACTTGTATATCTGACGAATTATTTTTTTATATAACCTCTTTATTTTCTTCTTCTTCATTTACTATTTCTAAACTGCTTATTGATACTTCATATGCTGTTCTTGTTTGAGTTGTTCCATCTTCGAATTTTTTCTCATAATTTCTTGATTGAACTCTTCCTGTTATTTTTACTTTTGTTCCTACCTCTATGTTTTGGCAGAATCTTGCATTTCTTCCCCACGCAATTGCTGGAATGTAATCTGATTTATTATATGCTCTATTTACTGCTAATAAAATATCTGATATTTCTCTTCCAAATGGTGTTTGACGATATATTGGTTTTTTACAAATATATCCAATTAATGTAACTTCATTAGAAACTTTTTCTTTAGAATCTTCTTCATCTTCTTGTGATAAATACTTAATGTCTTTTGCAAAAACAGTTAGAATTAATCTGTTTTTTTCATTTTCGTAGCTATTGTATGATCTAAATTGACCTTCAATTGCTACTTTATCACCTATTTCTAATTCTTTTTCTAATATTAGTCTTTCAGAAATTGTTATAGGAATAATATCTGAATTACCACTTAAACGTGGAACCTCTAAGTCAAATATGTAAAAACTTTCTCCATAAATTTCATGACTAAACTTTTTATCGCTAGTAACCTTTCCAACCAATACCAAATGGTTATTTTCTAAATAATTCGTATTCAATTTTTTTCCTCCTATACTAATTATATTTTATCTATCGTTTTCCTTTTATGTCTCATCCTGTCTTAAACATCCCGATACACCTATTATACTACTTTTTTTTGGGTTTGTCTACATAAAAAGTTATTTTTTGGATATTTATGTTTATTTCTAAGGTTTTATACTATTATTACTTATACTATTAACTACAATATTTGAAGTTGGAACAATATCTTTATATTCATATGTAGACGCTACAAAATATAGTACTACTACAGTAAAAACAGTTACTACATATGCAATTATTTTTTCTTTATTTATTACATAAAACATAATAAATCCTCCTAGTGTTTTTATAATTTATATGTGTAAAAGCTATTTTTTATACTTATAACCTAAGTATATTATTCAACATTTTTCTCACATTTACATAATATATATTATAAATTATTATAGAAAGGATGAATAATTATGGATTATGATAAAAACATTTGCCCTATTGTTGACGTAGAAGGTGTTATAGAAAATGGTAAACAATTTGATATCGAAATTAATTTACCAGAAGATAATAGAAATGTAATTTTTGGTGTTGTAAAAGATTGTTACAAAGATCCTGTACAAAATGCTGTTGTAAAATTAATAGAAATTGTTTGTGAAAAAGGTCGTGAAGAAAAACGTCCTGTATCACATACTTTTACAGACTGTGATGGCGAATTCGTGTTTGGACCTTTATGCCATAACAAAATGTATGAAATTCAACTTTGGGTAGACAATGTAAAACATGTTAAAATATGTGCAAAATGCGATCATCGTGATGAAGATTGCTTAAAAGGTATAGATATGGATTCATGTAAAGATTTAAGACCTATTTGCTGTGATAAATGTCATGACAAATTTGATAAATGTGACAAAGATAAATGTGATGATAAATACGATAAAAAATACGATAAAGATGAATGGGATAAATGCAATAACAAATGTGACAAAGATAAATGCCACAAAGACAAATATTAATTCTTAATGTAAATCGTTAATGGGAATGTTATTATAACATTCCCATTTTTTTTGCAAATTGTTTTCCTTTTTTTATCATTTTCTTTTTTGAACCTTCGTTTTCACTCATCATATACATTACACCTGCTGAAATTAATGTTCCAACAAGCATTCCTTTCATAAACTTCATAAATATCCCTCTTTTCGATTATATTTTACTTAATATTATTATTTCTAGTTTTTTTGCTAATATACAATTTTATATAAGAATATATTTCATGTATAGTAATTATTACCAAAAATATTCCAAAATACCTTTTTAAATTATGAGAGTCTAATTTATTTGAAATAATTGATCCTATCACTGCACCAAATATACCAGCAATTCCAATTATAATCCCAGTTTTAATGTCTAATAATTTTTGTTTATTATTTATATAAATTGCTATAATCGCTGTAGGAATAAAAAATATTAAATTGGTTGCTTGTGCAATATGTTGTTCTATATTTAAAAATATTGTAAAAATTAAAATGAGTATAGTACCTCCCCCCATACCCAAACCACTTACAATACCCGAAACAATACCTGTTAAAACCTCTATCATATGTCACCTTAAAAAAATAATAGTCTGATAGCTGAATATGTTAAAAATATTATAAACATTAATTTCAAAATTTTTGGAGATATTTTTTTTAATAATTTTGCACCTATTGCACCACCAATTAGTCCTCCAATCGCACATTTTAAACCTAACCACCAATCGATATTGTCAAATTTAAAATAAAATATACTACTTACAATAACCATTGGTAATATTGATAAAATCGAGGTAGCTCTAGCTTTTTCTTCCGACATTTTTATTATATATACATATGCTGGAACTAATATTAGACCTCCTCCAGATGCAAATAATCCGCTTATTATTCCTGCTATAAATCCAATTACTATTTTTACTATCATATTATTATTTTTCCAAATGAAAAAAATAATATTCTATTTTAATATTTTTTCTTCTGCAAATTTTGTTAATTCCATATCACATCTTAACATTTGAGTTATAATTTCTTCTCTTAATTCTTTATCTTTTATTTGTTCTGTTAAATCCATAAACTTCGTTAATTCTTTTAGGTACTGTTTATTTTCAAATTTCCAATTATGATTTTCTTCTGTTGCATTTTTCATTTTCATCAATCCTTTGCTTAATTATAATCTATTAGTCAAAATAAGTAAAGAATTATAGCGACATGATTAAATTTTTAATATTAACATGTCGCTATTTAACTTTTTAATTTATCACAATTGAGGAATTTTATTCAATTATTCTATATTTTCATCTTTTATATAATATTTTGTTCCTAGCATTTTATCTGGTAAATACTGTTGATCTACATAGTGACCTGGAAAGTCGTGTGGATATAAATATCCTTCATGATAACCCAAAGCTTCCATTCCTTCTACTGGAGCATTTCTAATATGCATTGGTATTTCTCCAGTATCTTTATTTGCAACATCTTCTAATGCTTTATTTATTGCTAAATATGATGCATTAGATTTCTTAGAAGTTGCTACATATACTGCAGCTTCTGCTAAAATTATTCTTGCCTCTGGCATACCAATCATATGTACAGCTTGCATTGCAGATGTTGCCACAACTAGAGCATTTGGATTTGCCATACCAACATCTTCTGAAGCACATATTACTATCCTTCTTGCAAGAAATACAGGATCTTCTCCTCCGTTTAATGCTCTTGCTAAATAGAATATAGCTGCATCAGGATCTGATCCTCTCATTGATTTTATAAATGCACTTATATTGTCATAGTGGCTATCTCCTTTTTTATCAAAAATAGCTTTCCTTTCTTGAACACATTCCTTTGCAATTTCATTTGTTATATGTATGTATCCATCTGATGATATTTCTGTAGTCAAAACTGCTACTTCTAATCCATTTAATGCTGTTCTAACATCACCATTTGCAGTATCTGCTATTTTTTCTATTGTCTCATCAGATATCTTAATATCGTAGCTTTTTAAACCATCTTCTCTTTCTAAAGACATTTTTAATACTTTTATTATATCTTGTTTAGTTAATGGGTTTAATTTAAATACCATAGACCTAGAAATTAAAGCTTTATTTACTTCGAAATATGGATTCTCTGTTGTAGCTCCTATTAATATAACTGTTCCATCTTCTACATATGGCAATAAAGCATCTTGTTGTAGCTTATTAAACCTATGAATCTCATCTATAAATAATATGCTCTTCCCTTGTGGATTTAGCATCATGTTTTTTGTTTCCTCTATTACTCTTTTAATATCTGAAACACCTGCTGTAACTGCATTTATTTTATAGAATTTATACTTAGTTGTTTCACTTATTACTCTTGCAAGAGAAGTTTTACCACATCCAGGTGGTCCAAATAAGATTATACTTGATAATCTATCTGCTTTTATTGTTCTGTATAATATTTTATCTTTACCTAGAATATGTTCTTGTCCAACATATTCGTCCAATGTTTTTGGTCTCATTCTATATGCTAGTGGTTTGCTTAAGTCCATCTATCTCACCCTACATTCCTAAAAAGCTTAATGCCTTTCTAATTATATCTTCAACAGTTAATGTATTAATATCTATTTTAGCTAATACACCTTCTATTTCTTGTCTTGTATATCCTAGTACTTTTAAGGCTTGAATAGCCTCTTCTAACTTATTATTTCCTACAACATCTGTTACCTTTTCTATATCCGTTGATTTAATAGACTCTTCTGTTTTTAGTTTATCTTTTAATTCTAATATTATTCTTTGTGCTGATTTTGTTCCTATTCCTGGTACCTTTGTTAAAGTTTTAACATCGTTAGAAATTACTGCTAATGCAAATTTAGATGGTGTAATTGCAGATAACATTGTTATTGCAGATTTTGCACCAACTCCACTTACACCTATTAATAATTCAAACATTCTTAATTCTTCATTTGTTATAAAACCATAAAGACTTAATTCATCTTCTTTTACATTCATATAAGTATATATCTTTACTGTTTTACCCGTTTCTTCTAATCGTTGTATAGCTGATTGTGACATAAAAATTTTAAATCCTATACCATTTACATCTACAACTATATAATTTAATGCTTTTACTTCTAAAGTTCCTTTTATATATGAAAACATATCTTTCTCCTTTGCAAACAAATTTTCTCCTTTGGTATTATATCACACATTTTCTTTTTTGCAATATTATTCATCTTTTTTGTATTCCAATATATCTCCAGGTTCACAATTTAATACTTCGCATAATTTATTTAATGTTGAAAATCTTATAGCTTTTCCCTTATTTGTTTTTAATATCGATAAATTAGCTGGTGTAATTCCTATTTTTTCTGCAAGTTCATTTGATGGCATTTTTCTTTTGGCCATAACTACGTCTAAATTTACTATTATAGACATTTAATCACCGTCCTTTATATTGTTAAATCATTCTCCTCTTTATGTCTTATAGCTTCTTTATAAATTTCTAAAAGCATAATAATTCCTATTCCTAGTACAACAAATATTAAGCCAATAAATGCTATAAACATACTAGAAAGCTGTGCATATGTTCTTATATATAAATCTTCTAACAAATCATTTCCAATTAAAAATTTGAATAGTATAGAAATTGCTATAAACAATAATCCTGCAATTATAAATGAAGCCCATATAATTTTTAATCTTTTAATATTTTTTCTATTAAAAGCATCATCGTCTTCAAAAGTTTTAAATATTTTTATAAAATTATAAACCACTATTACTGCAGGTATTGCAGTTACCATGAATAAATACAATATTATGTTTTTAGGTTCTTCTATTATATTGGCCTTTGTAATAATCGAAAAAACAATTAAGGCAATCTCTAAAATTATTACTATTGCTAAAACTACTTTAAGCCCAACTTTTACTCCTGCTGATAAACTATTTTTTCCTAATATCTTCATACTTATTCCTCCTCATTTTACTTATTATATTTAGAGAATTTTTGTTTGTCAATATTTAGTTCTCGTTAATCAATAAAACAATAACCTTTATTTTTTATTTACATATTATATATTAGGTGATTTTATGGTTGATTATTTATATTTAAAAGATTCGCTTCATACATTTAGACTGAATTATAATTTTCTAAAAATTTTCTCTATAGGAAAAAGTGTTTTAAATAATGAAATATATTGTATAAAATTTGGTATAGGAAAAAAAGAAGTTCTGTATACTGCTGGAATCCATGCTAATGAGTGGATAACATCACTTCTTTTAATTAAGTTTACTCATAATCTATGTAATGCTTTTGTTTCTAATTCACAAATCTATGAGTATGATGCAAAATATTTATATGAAAATTGTTCTTTATACATAGTTCCTATGATTAATCCCGATGGGATAAATTTAGTTAATAATTTCTATTCTCCAGCTTCTGAAGTATATATCTCTGCACATAATATTGCAAAAAATTATCCTGATATTCCTTTTCCTTCTGGTTGGAAAGCTAATATTAATGGTGTGGATTTAAAAAACTACCAACCATTTTGCAAAGTCTTGTAACTACTGGAATTACATGGCTTTGCGTTTTGGATTATCTTCATTTATTAATTCTTCGATTTTAACAAATTCATCTAGATTTTCATTAATAGAATTTAATTTTGAAAAATTAAAATATATGTAAATATTTTTATCTTTATCTATCTCTATTTTGTTGATTAATCGATATAAATAAATTTTATCAATCTTTTCTAATTTCAAAAAATCTTCTATTAATTCTTCTAACTCTTTTTCTTCTTTTATTTTATTTTTATTATCCATTTTTTCTTCTGTCTGACTTAACTTTTGTTCTAATTCTTTCTTATGTTCATTTAATTTTATCCTTTCAAATTTTAATTTTTGTGAAACTCTAATATAATCTTCTTCTTGCAAAACACCTCTTAATTTATCCATATACATCTTGTCTAAGTCATTATTTATTTCATTTATAGCTTTATTAACCTGTGATAGTTTATTTCTATAACCTTCTCTTATATCAAGAGTTTTATTTTGGTCTTTTTCATAAACCCTCGCAAAAACTTCCTTATCTGCATATATTCTACATATCTTTTTTACAATATCGATAATATGTCTTTCTAATTTTTCATAATTCATGCTTAGTGGGTAGCATCCTCTTTCTTTTGCATCACTACAAGTTATATATGGATGCGCTTTTGAATTTCTTTTAGAGTTTTTCTTTAAAACTATTTGCAATTTTCTTTTGCAATGATAACAGTAAAGTAACCCTCGTAATAAATAGTCATATTTAAGTTTTGTGTTTGTTCCTCTTTTTTCAAGAATACATTGTACTTTTTCAAATGTATCTTTGTCGATAATAGGCTCATGTGTATTATTTACTCTTATTTGATTTTCTTTTTCTACAGTTTTTATTTTCTTTACTTTATATGATATAACAGATTTTTTATTTTGTACTGTATTTCCAATATACACTTCATTTCTTAGCATATTACATAGAGTTACTTCATTCCAGTTATACCCTGTTTTGTTTTCATCTTGAACTATTCCTGTTTTTCTGTAACCTGATGGAGATAAATATTGGTGGCTATTTAAATAATTTACAATTTCTGAGCTCCCATGTCCATTTGAATACATATCAAAGATTTTTTCTACAACGCTTTTTACTTTTCTATCTACAACTAATTTATTTTTTATACTAGGATGTTTTTTATAGCCATAAGCAGTTGTACTACAAAGATATTCGCCTTGTTTTTGCTTTTCTTTATAAACACTTCTAATTTTCTTTGAAATATCCTTAGCATACATATCATTCATAATTGCTTTAAAAGGTGTTATATCATTATTGTTACTCGCTAAATATGTATCTATTCCATCTGTTATGGCAACATATCTAACATTGTTTTTGGGAAAATAATCTTCTATATAAAATCCTGTCTTAATATAATCTCTACCTAGTCTTGATAAATCTTTTGTTATAACCATATTGATATTTTTATTTTCAATATCTTGTAGCATCTCATTAAATCCTGGTCTATCAAATGTTGTACCACTTACTCCATCATCAACATATTCTTTTACAAAACATAAATCATTCTCCTTTACATATCTTTGCAAAATATTTCTCTGATTACTGATACTTTCGCTTTCTTGCTTGTCGCCATCTTCTCTAGATAATCTGATATACATTCCAACTTTAAAGTTCTGACTTTTAAAATCTAGCATCTGACCTCCTATCCGTAATCATCTACAATTAAATTGTAACGTTCCCAAAATTATTTTGCAATAATATGTAATAATTACTTAGTTTTTATCTTTATATTTTCTAAATAATCTTTAAAAATTAGTCCTATTGTTTCTTTAACATCCTTTTTTTCTTCTGCAAATATACAATATGTATTAAATTCTAATTGCTTACATTTTGTTTGTTTGTTATCTTTACACATACTCGCATCATCTCCAAATTGTTTTTAATAAAATATCTAATACAGAATATTAAAGAAAATGACTTGTTATGACACTTAAAATAAGTGTATTTGTCAATGTACTAACCGCTTCTATATATAAGCCCACTTTTCATAGTAAAATCAAAGCTGTTTTAATAATTTGTGCATAAAAAAAGACACCCAATAATGTTTTCACACTATTAGGTGTTATCTTAAGCAACTTTTTGCTAACACTTTTTCTCAATTAATCTATCTGTGTAATGCCTTTGCCATTACACTTTCTTTGCATATTTTATACACATTTACATACTTTGTCAATACTTTTTAGAAAGTTTTTACAATCTAGCACCAACTTTATTGTATCTGCAAAGCTATATTTATAAAATTTTTTCAGTTTCTTATTAGAATATTTTTTATCTTTTCTTATAATTTTATACCAATTATATTTAATATTATTCAAAGTATAATGCTATTGGTGTAATTATAAAAGATTTTTTATAATTAGGTAGAAATAGATTATACATAGCCTGTCTTACTTCTTCTATTGCCTTTCCAAATTCTCTATTATACAGTCCAAATACATTTATATCTCTGCTACAATCTTTTGTTACTTTTCCTATTACTGCTATATCTCCTCCATACTTAAAATCTATCATTTCTGGTTTTTCCCTTAAAAATTGATCATCTAATGGTATAATTAAATTATTACTAATTATTAACTGTTTAGCTGGAAAACATGAATCAAAAAAAGTTGTAAAATTTCCAATCAATTCCATAGCAAATTTGGCATCTTTAGTTGTTTTATCATTTCCTGGATTAGTAGCATTCATTATTTTCTCAAATGATTTTTTAAAGTCATTATTACTAATAGACTTTAAATAGCTATGATTTACAAAATTAAATGGTAATTTAAATTCTACATATTTACCATATTGTATATCACTAATATTATTAATTACTTCCTCATTATTATTTATATATTCAATTAAATTATCTAGCAAATTATCATGATATATTTTTTCAATAACTTCTTTTGATGTATTAGAATTATCAACTCCTCTCATTGATTTTTCTTTCAAATCATATTCAGTTTCTATATTGCTATTTAAAATTGCTGGTATTCCTCCTTTAATAGTTGCCCTTATCCTTTCTTCTGGAGTTGTAATTTCTTGTGTTTCTTTTTCTACTAATTCTTTTTCAGCTTTTCCTCTTTCTAAGATACCACCATATATTTGTGATATGTATGAATTTAAGATTTCTTTATCAATATAAATATAATGTTTCATCTACTTTAACTCCTTTTTATCTAATTTACTAATTCTCTTATTGCTTCAACTATTGACTTTGTGTTCCATTTTACAATTTTGTTAGCATTAATCTCTACATCATTTGGTATTCTGTTGCATCCATAAGGTTCTATTAATAAAATTGGCTTATTATATTTTTTAGCTATTTCAATTTCTTTCTTTATCCATTTTCTGTAATTGCAATACATTCCTCCTATTACTAAAACAATACTACTTTCTCTTATTTGTTCATCTAGTTTCTGAACTAATTCTCTCACACTATTAAAATCTAATGGATCGTGTTCAGGAACACTATAATTTCTAAAATTAAAATAACTATATTCCTTTAGCAATTCTTCAAGTCTGTAATACTCATTATTATATTTCCATGCATGACTAATAAATAAATCATATATTTTCATTTATTCTTCACTCCTTTATATTAGTTTTATAACAAATAATGCTATATATAAAATAATAAAAATTAATGAACTTATCTTTTCATATGTTGTTAGTGCTGTTAATATACTAATTCTTTTCCATTCTTCTTTATACAATTTGCCATATTCACTTTCATTTATTATTTCAAATTTAACTTTATTCCTTTTCGAATAATTGTTAATTGTGCAAAACCATATTATACAAATTAATATACCAATAATTATCATTATAATAGTTTGCTTTATATCAAAATTCTGTGTACATATGTATGATACAAATGCCAAATTAATTGTCAAATAAATATTATTTTGTGTTATTCGTTTATCACTATTTTTTTCTGCTGAATCAATAAATATTTTATATTGTTCAAATTCAATTTTCTTTTCTTCACTCATTATTACCCCCCTTTTCTATATATCATTTTTTTATTGCAAATTTTGTCGAAATTTGTAATTTGCTGTAAAAAAAGCAAAATAATCCTGTAATATAAAATTACTCTCATACTTTGCTTTTCTCTTGTAAAACTATTCTAAATATTCTTTTAATCCATCAACAATTTTATAAACCTTTGTCATGGGATTTCTTTCTGATGCTCGTCCATCTTTATTAAGATTCTCCATATATTCACAATTTCTTATTGCATTATGTATTTTGCCATTTTTTGTAACCTTTTCAAAAATGTCAGCATCATTTTTATTATACTCTCCTAATCCATTCTTTTGAAATTCTTTGCTAAGTTCATCTAATATATCATCTTTAGAAATGTATCTAGTTACTTTCTTTAAATGTGCTAACAACCAAAGTTCAAAATTAGGATTTGACCAACAAGCATTATAATCACAATTTTCTATTGCTTTATTAAATTGCTCATCATTATAGTCATCTTTATCAAATACTACCCAAACTTGTCCATATACTTTACTTGAATAATTGACATATTTTTGAGTGTATTTTACTAAATCTGTAGTATTTTTTCCAGTTCCTTTTACTTCGATATTAGGTATTAAAACATCTACTTTGTTTCCGTACTTCTCATTAATCTTTTTCTTTAATCCATTAAAGTAATTTGGCTCTGTTTTCTTTCCCTCACATACAATTAAGTAATTGGCTGGTGCTCGCCTTTTACTTCTTAATCTATCTTTTCTTGAAACATTATTGTTTCTCATGATTAATCTCAAATTCTTCTAAAACTGGAATAGCACCATATCTTCCAGTTAAATAATCTTTATTGTATGTTGCATCATTTCTAACTTTTTTACCAGATTTCTTATCCCCATCATCATCTAATATATAATCTGATAAAGCATATAATTCTGATACACCATCTCTATTTTTTTCAGTAAACCAAATTTCATCTCTTCTAAATGTATCTTTATTTAAGTTTACTGTATCATGAGTAGAATATATTAACTGTCCATTACCTATATTTGTTTCACTATTATGGAATAGATTAATAATATATTTTGTTAATAATGGATGTAATTTTGCATCTAATTCATCAATAAATAATACCATTCCATTTCTTAACGCATCCATAAAGAAGTCGAATAAATGGAACATTTTTCTAGTGCCATTTGACTCTAATTCTAAAGGCAATGCTTTTAACTCATTATTCTCTCCTCTATGAATTAATTCTACTTTAACCACTCTATTGTTATTCTGTACTTCTTCTAAAGAATTAGGTGTAGTCTTAATTCCTTCTATTCCAGAATCAAATGTTTTAATAAATCTTAACAATTCTTTTTTATATTTTTCATCACTTAATATTTTTAATGAAATTCTAGTATTTATAAAATCCTCAAATCTTGGATTTCCTAAATCCAAATAATTTGCATTTACAAACCAATCATAAACATTATTAAAATCTTCATTATCTTTGTCTATTTTGCTATATATATTTAAAAATAAAGTTCTTTCATCAATATTTACTAGACCTGATATTTTATTATTTGATTTCATAGTAACATTATTTTTTTCTCTTTCAAAAACAGAATAAAATTTATTAATTCTCTTTTCATATAGCCATTCTGAAACAATACTATCTTTTAATACATCAAAACCATATTTATATATTTTGTTATTTTTTGCTAGTATTTCTACTTCTAAACTAATTGGTTCATTATTTATCATATAACTATATACATTATCTTCATCTATTGGAGAGTTCTTTTTAGAATCATCACTTACTAATATTCTTTTTTTCATATAATCAAAAGCTTGTAATACATTAGTTTTTCCACTTGCATTAGCACCATATATTGCTGCTACTTTTAAGAGATTAACTTGATCTGTTTTTACAACATTATATTCATGTTCTTTTAATGATGTAGCTTCCATATCTAGCACATTTTCATTTTTAAAAGATTTGAAATTTTTAAAACTAAATCTTATTAACATTTTGATTTTCCTCCTCTCATACTATATTATATGCCATATTTTTAAAAATATCAATATTTTTGAGAATTTTTCTCAAAAATATTGATATTCATTGTTTAATATAGTAAAGATCAATAAAAAAGAAGATATAATTTCTTATGTTAAGAATTATATCTCTTCTATAACTTGTAATTTGTCTCTCACTTACTTTACCAAATTTATAATTTTTGTTGCCACTTTT
>CAKNPW010000012.1 GCA_930990555.1 uncultured Clostridium sp.
CAAAATTTAAATTCTACTTTTTTCCTCGTACTAGAATTTAGTTTTTTTATTAAGGTCCCTAAAAAATATCGCCAGAAACCTTGATTTTTGGAAATATATGTTATATAATACGAATATAGCAAAACACATTACATAAGGAGTGGGAACGAATCCCACTCCTTATGAGTGTAAAGGGAGGTAAAATCTTGTCTAAGATAGAAAAAAACGTAGAAGAGTTAATAAATCCAATAGTAACGAAATTGGGATATAAACTTTATGATGTTATTTATGAAAAAGAAGCAAAAGAATATTATTTAAGAATTTTTATAGATAGTGAAAATGGAATAAGTTTAGAAGATTGTGAAAAAGTGAATAATGCTATTACGAAGCTTCTAGATGAAAAAGATTATATAAAAGATCAATATTTTCTAGAGGTATCATCACCTGGAATAGAGAGAGTATTAAGAAAAGATTGGCAATTGGAAGATAATATAGGGCAAGAAGTAGAGATAAAATTATTCAAACCATTTAATGGTAAAAAAATAGTAATAGGACAATTAAACGGATTTAATGAAGAGCTAATAAATATAAATGATCAAGAAATACCTAGAAAAGATATTTCATTAATAAAAATAAAATATGAATGGTAGGAGGAATTAGAAAAAAATGAAAGGTGAAGGAATAGATAATAAACAACTAATAATAGCGATACAAGAATTGGAAAAAGAAAAAGGAATTAAAAAGGATTATTTATTAGATTCTATAGAATCAGCTTTATTAACAGCATATAGAAGAAATTATAATTCACAAGAAAATGTTAAAGTAGTTGTAGATAGAGAAACTGGAGCATCACATTTATATGCTGTAAAAGAAGTTGTAGAACATGCAGAAAACCCAATTTTACAAATATCATTAGAAGAAGCAAGAAAAATAGATAAAGAAGCACAAATAGGAAGTACTGTAGATGTAGAATTGGTTCCAAAGAATTTCGGAAGAATTGCTGCACAAACAGCTAAACAAGTAATCATTCAAAAGCTAAGAGAAGCAGAAAGAGAGATTATATATAACGAATATAACGAACGAAAAGGAGAAATCGTTTCTGGAATAATACAAAAAGCAGACCCAAATATTGTTGTTATGGATTTAGGTAAAGTAGAAGGAGTTATGCCAGCAAAAGAACAAATTCCAACAGAAAAGTACCATGTAAATGACAAAATAAAAGGATACATATTAGATGTAGAAAAAGGAGCAAAAGGAGTTCCACAAGTTATAATTTCAAGAGCATGTCCAGAATTTGTTAAAAAATTGTTCGAATTTGAAATACCAGAAATATATGAAGGTGTAATAGAAATTAAAGCTGTTTCTAGAGATGCTGGTAGCAGAAGTAAAGTTGCAGTGTATTCACCAAACGAAAACATAGATCCAGTTGGTTCTTGTGTAGGACAAAAAGGAGTAAGAATACAAAATATAATTAACGAACTAAATGGTGAAAAAATAGATGTTATAGAATGGAATGCAGATTTATCTATTTATATATCTTCAGCTTTATTGCCAGCACAAGTAATGGCTGTAGATATAGATGAAGAAAATAGAGTTGCACAAGTAATTGTGCCAGATGACCAATTATCATTAGCAATAGGTAAATCAGGACAAAACGCAAGACTTGCTGCTAAATTAACAGGATTATCAGATTGGAGAATAGATATTAAATCTGAAACTCAATTTAGAAATATATTAATAGAAAAACAAGCAGAAATAGAATCAACTGACGATACTAATGAAGAAGAGTAAACATATAAATACGCATAAGCAAGTATAATATAAGGAAGTGTTAAGATGAAAAAAATACCACAAAGAACTTGCATTGGTTGTAAAGAAAAAAAATATAAAAAAGAATTAATTCGTATAGTAAAAGATAAAGAAGGTAACATTACATTAGATAGGACTGGAAAAGCAAACGGGAGAGGAGCATATATTTGTGATAATATTCAATGCTTAGAAAAGGCCATAAAAACAAAAGCTTTAGCAAGAACTTTTGAAATGGATATAGATGAAGCAGTCTATAATGAATTAAGAGGTGTAATTAGTGAAAAATAAAATTTTAAATTTACTTGGTTTAGCAACAAGAGCAGGAAATATAGTAGCTGGAAATAATGCATGCGAAAATGCATTAAAAATGAAAAAAATAAAGATGTTAGTAATATCTGAAGAAGCATCAGAAAAAACCAAGAAAAATTATAAATTTTATGCGGAAAAATATAATATTCCAATTATTTTTATAGGATCAATAGAAGAACTAAGTAAAGTAATAGGACAGAAGAATAAAGCTATAATAGGGGTTAAAGATATAAATATAGTAAAAGGAATACAAAAATTAATTAGCGGGGGTGAAGCTATTGGGTAAAATAAAAATACATGAAATAGCGAAAAAGTTAGGACTTACAAGTAAGGAAGTGTTAGAAAAAGCTAAATCTTTAAACTTTGATGTAAAAAGCCATTTAAGTGCAGTAACTGATGAAGAAGCTAAAAAACTAGAAGAAGAATTAAAGAAAAATAATAAAGGTGATCAAAGAAATAAAACTACAAAAAAACAACAAACTGCAAACAAAAAAGATGAACCAGTTATAATAAGAAGAGAGGTTATTATTTCTGATGAAGAAATAGTAAAAAAAGAAGAGGAAGAAAAACAAAAAAGGCAAAAGGAAAGAGAAAAACAATTAGGTTTTGTAGAAAGAAATAAAAATAAAGATTTTAATATTGTCTATAGAAATAAACAAACAAAACCACTTACTGTAGAAGAATTATTTGGTTTAAAGAAAAAAGAAGAGCCAAAAAAAGAGACTCCGAAAGTGGAAGAAAAGCTAGAAGAAAAGCAAGAAACTAAAACTGATGGAGTTAAAGAGAAAATAAAACTTGAACAAAAAACAGAAAATAAAAAAATAGAAAAAAGTGAAAGAGAGAATATGATAGGGGAACTAAAAAGAAAAACAACAAAAAAAGTAGAATCAAATAATAAAAATGAAGAAAAAGACTTTTCAAAAAGAAATAATAATTTTAATAACAGAAAAGATAATAAAAACTTCAGAAATAACAATAATAATAGAGAAGGCTATAGAAATAATAATTATAGAAATAATAACTTTAGAAATAATAATTATTCTAAAGGTCCTAGACCAATGGATGAAAGATCAATAGAAAAGAATATAAAGAATATAATGTCTTCAGAAGTAGGGGAAAAAGAAGCTGTAAGAGAATATAATAAATCTATGGATAAACAAAAAAATAATAAATACGAAGATAATAAGACAAGAAAATCAGCAAAGGCGAGTAAAAGATTTAATGATGAAGACATAAACGAAAAGAAATTACAGGACTTAAAACAAACCAATAGCTTATCTACAATGTTTTCTGACCAAGATGGTGGAATGTTAGACTATTATGATTTATCTACAAGAAGAGGAAAGAAAAATAAAAAGAAAAATGCAAAAAATCAAAAGCCAGCTGAATCAAAACAAAAAATATTCAAACTTACAGAAATCACTATACCAGAAACAATTTCTGTAAAAGATTTAGCAGCTGAGTTAAAGAAAACAAGTAGTGAAGTAATAAAAAAATTACTTGGTTATGGAATTATGGCAACAATAAACAATGACATAGATTTTGATACAGCTTACTTAATTGCTCAAGAATTTGGAGTAACCGCTAAAAAGAAAAATGTTATTAAAGAAGAAGATATATTATTTGATGAATCAGAAGATAAAGAAGAAGACTTAGTACCAAGAGCCCCAGTTATTGTGGTAATGGGACACGTTGACCATGGTAAAACTTCACTTCTAGATGCAATACGTTCAACCAATGTAATAGAAGGAGAAGCTGGAGGAATTACACAACATATAGGTGCATATCAAGTAAAAGTAAATGGAAGAGATATTACATTCTTAGATACACCAGGACATGAAGCTTTCACAAGTATGCGTGCAAGAGGTGCTCAGATTACAGATATTGCAATATTAGTCGTTGCTGCAAATGATGGTGTTATGCCACAAACTGTAGAAGCAATAAATCATGCTAAAGCTGCGAATATACCAATAATTGTAGCTATAAACAAGATTGATTTACCAGGCGCTAATGTAGAAAAAGTAAAAGAAGAGTTAATGAAATATGAATTAGTTCCAGAAGAATGGGGAGGGGACACAATATATGTTCCAATATCTGCTAAAACACATCAAAATATTGACCAATTATTAGAAATGGTATTATTAGAAGCAGATATGTTAGACTTAAAAGTAAATCCTCATAAACAAGCTAAAGGAGCTGTAATAGAAGCTAGACTTGATAAATCTAAGGGCCCAATTGCCTCATTATTAGTACAAAGGGGAACTTTAGATGTTGGAGATACAATAGTTGTTGGTTCTTCTATAGGAAGAATTAGAGCCATGAGAAACTATAAAGGACAAAAAGTTAAAAAAGCTGGTCCTTCAATGCCAGTAGAAGTTATGGGACTTACAGAAGTTCCAGTAGCAGGTGAAACATTTTACGAAGTAAAAGATGAAAAAATGGCTAAACACTTAATAGAAAGAAGAAAGAGACAAGAAAGAGAAAAATCAATAAATCAAGTAAATAAAGTTACATTAGATAACCTATTTAGCCAAATGGAAGAAGGAAAATTAAAACAATTAAATTTAATTATAAAAGCAGATGTACAAGGTACAGTAGAAGCATTAAAACAATCATTAGAAAAATTGTCTAATGACGAAGTCAGAGTAAAAGCAATTCATTCAGCAGTAGGAGCTGTTACAGAATCTGATGTTACTCTAGCAAATGTATCTAATGCTATTATAATTGCATTTAATGTAAGACCTGTACCAACAGCAAAAGCAGAAGCTGAAAAAGATCATGTAGAAATAAAACAATATTCAATTATTTACCAAGCAATAGAAGATGTAGAAACAGCTATGAAAGGTATGTTAGATCCTAAATATGTAGAAAGAATTATTGGAACAGCAGAAATAAGACAAACATTTAGAATTTCAAGTGTTGGAACAATCGGTGGAGCTTTTGTATTATCAGGAAAAATAGAGAGAAATGCAGGAGTTCGTGTAATACGTGACGAAGTAGTAATTCATGAAGGAAAATTAGCTTCATTAAAGAGATTTAAAGATGATGTAAAAGAAGTTAATAAAGGTTTTGAATGTGGTATGCAAATAGAAAATTATAATGATATAAAAGAAGGAGATATTATAGAAGCCTTTGTAATGGACGAGGTAAAAAGATAATATCAAAGGAGGTATATATGCCTAAAAAAGACTCAAATAGATTAAACAGAATCGATGAAGAAATGAAAAAAGAAATAAGTCATATAATAACATATGACTTAAAAGACCCTAATATAACTGGTTTAATAAGTGTAACAAAGGTAAAAGTTAGTGGTGATTTAAAATATGCTAAGGTTTATGTAAGTATGATAAATGCTAAAGATAATAAACAAGTATTAGCTGCATTAAAGAAATCAGCAGGTTTTGTCAGAACAGAAGTAGCTAAACGAATTAACCTAAGAGTTACACCAGAAATTATATTTATTTTTGATGACTCAATCGAATATGGAGCTAGAATAGATACAATTTTAAAAAAAGTTATAAAAGATATTAAACCAGAAAATAAAGGAGAATAGTTATGACAACATTAGATAATATTGTAGAAGAGATAAAAAAAGCAGAAAGTATAGTTGTTTTGACACATGAGACACCTGATGGGGATGCAATAGGTAGTAGTTTGGCAATGTATAATGCTTTAAAACAAATTGGAAAAAATGTAGATGTTATAATTCCAGAATGTCCTAGAAATTTTGAGTTCTTAGCAGGAGCGACAGAAGTAAAAAAAGAAGGAAAAACAGGTAATTATGATTTAGCAATTACTGTGGATTGTGCAACAATAGAAAGACTAAATGGCTGGAGAGAATATTTTGATAGAGCAAATGTAACTATCAATATTGACCATCATACAAAAAACGGTATGTTTGCAGATTATAATTATATTAATCCAGCAGCACCTGCATGTGCACAAATACTAATAATAGTATTAGAAGCATTAAATATTAAGATAACAAAAGACATTGGTTCATGTTTATTAGCAGGAATTATAACAGATACAGGAGGTTTTAAAAATCAAGGAGTATCAGCAGAGACATTTCAATTTGTTGCATGGCTATTACAAACAGGAGTAAATGTTTCAGATGTATATAAACATGCATATCAAGTACGTACAAGGTCAAGTTTTGAGTTATCAAAGAAAGCAATGGATAGATTAGAATTTTTAGAGGATGGAAAAATAGCATTTACATATATAACAAAACAAGATGCGTTAGAAGTAAATGCAGAACCAGGAGATCACGAAGGAATAGTAGAGAAAGGTAGAGATATAGAAGGAGTAGAAGTTTCTGTATTTTTACGTCAAAGAGATGATAAAACATATAAAGTTTCATTACGTTCTAATGACTATGTAAATGTATCGGATGTTGCAATAGTATTTGGTGGCGGAGGTCATGTAAAAGCAGCAGGTTGTAGAATAGCAGGAACTCCAGAACAAATAAAGAGCACATTAGTAGGTATAATAAAGAAATACTTAAAATAGGGATTAGGGGAATATTCAAGATAGGGATATAGGGACATTCCTAGAAATACCTATTTGAACATTGCAAAGAAATCTGTACATATGGCGAAGCCAATTTTCTTATAAATAATAAAGAGGTCAGATATGGATGGAATTATAGTAATAAACAAAGAAAAAGAATATACATCACATGATGTAGTTGCAAAATTAAAGAAAAAGTTAAATATATCAAAAGTTGGGCATACTGGAACTTTAGATCCAAATGCTACAGGAGTTTTGCCAATATTAATTGGTAAAGGAACAAAATTTTCTAAATATTTAATTAATCATGATAAAATATATGAAGTGGAATTAGAGCTTGGTCAAAAAACTGATACTGCAGATATAGAGGGAAAAGTAATAGAAGAAAAAAATGTAGATGAAAAATATATAAAAGAAAATTTATTACAGGTTTTAGAAAGCTTTGTAGGAAAACAAGAACAAATTCCACCAATGTATTCTGCAATAAAAAAGAATGGTAAAAAACTTTATGAATATGCACGCGCAGGAGAAAAGGTTGAGATAAAACCAAGGAAAATTGAGATTTATAAAATTGATTTAAATAAATATGATAAAAATATTATAAGTTTTGTTGTGAGTTGTTCAAAAGGTACATATATTAGAAGTTTATGTGAAGATATTGCAGAGAAATTGAATACAGTAGGATATATGAAAAACTTAAAAAGGCTACAAGTAGGGGAATTTAATATTAAAGATGCAGTTTATATAGATGATATAGATTTAAAGAATGTTAATGACCATTTAATTACACTAGAAGAAATTTTAAAAGAAACACCTTGTATTAACTTAGGTGAAAAGAAACTTAAATTGTTTTTAAATGGAGTCCAATTAACTGATAATAATATTGATGGACTTTACAAAATATATGTAGCTAATAAGTTTATTGGAACAGGAACTATAAAAAAAGGACTATTAAAAAGAGATATTATATTATAATTTCGAAAGAGGTATGTCAGTGGATATAGAAAAAATAAAAAGTGCTAAAACAAAATTCATTGGAAAAGAACTAGAATATTTTGATGAAATTGACTCAACACAAGCAGAGGCAAAAAGAAATGTAGAAAAATATAAAAATGGAACAGTAATTATAGCTGATACGCAAACAGCTGGAAGAGGAACACACGGTAGAGTGTGGCATACAAAAACAGATAATATAGCAATGACTATAATATTAAAGTCAGAAATTAATATAAAAATGATAGAGGGCTTTACTGTTGCGATTGCAGAAAAAATACAGCAATCAATTAAAGAACTATATGGAATAGAATTAGAAATAAAGTTACCAAATGATGTATTATTAAATAATAAAAAAATATGTGGAATATTAACAGAGGTAGTAACAATAAAAGAAATAGTTGAAGAAATTTTTATTGGAATAGGATTTAATGTTAATGAAAAAGAATTTTTAAGTGATATTTCTGATATTGCTACATCACTATATAAAGAAACAAAACAAGTTTATTGCAGAGAGGATATTATTTGTAAAATTTTAGAAAATATTGAGCAAGAATTAGAAAAAAGAATATTTTAGAAATTCCTTCATAATATGAAATATGGAGGAATTTTTATGATTAAGAAAATAAATTTAGAATATCCGTTAGATAGTTTAGAACCATATTATAGTAGGGAAACTTTAAATATTCATTATAATACTTTATATGTAGGCTATGTAGATAATACAAATATAACATTAGAAAAGCTAGAAAAGGCACGAAAGGAAAGAAATTTCGAAAATATAAAATGTTTAGAGAAAAACTTATCCTTTTTTGGTTCAGGAGTAATTTTGCATGAATTGTTTTTTGAGAATATGGGACCTGCGATACCATCTTCACCAGATATTAATTTAATGGAACAAATTAATAAGGATTTTGGTAGTTTTGAGTTATTTAAAGAACAATTTACAGAGAGTAGTAAAGTTGTAGAAGCATCAGGTTGGAATCTTCTTGCATGGGTACCTAGATTAAATAAGCTAGAAATAATACAGTGCGAAAAACACCAAAATTTAACACTATGGAACTGCAAACCTATATTGGTATTAGATATGTGGGAACATTCATATTTTTTACAATACAAGGCAAACAGAGGAGAGTATATTAAGGCTTTTTGGAATATAATAAATTGGAATAATGTAAATAAGAGGTTTAAAAATACAAAATAAAATGCGAACAAAATTTCATATTTATATTGACAACTTATAAGGCAAAATATAAAATGTCAAAAACGAGGTGATAAGTATGATATATAAATATAACAAGCTTGTAAGAGATAAAATTCCTGAAGAAATAGAAAAAGCAGGAAAAAAATGTATTTATGAAGTTTTAGATGATGAAAAATATAGTAAAGAACTGGATAAAAAATTATTAGAAGAAGTTAATGAATATATATCAGACCATAGCAAAAAAGAAATGGCAGATGTGCAAGAAGTATTAAAGGCTATTATTAAATATAGGAATATAGATGAAAAAAGAGTTGAAGAATTAAGGAAAGCTAAAGAGCTAAAAAAAGGTGGCTTCTATAATAAAATATATCTAACAGAAGTTTTAGAAGGTAAAAATGAAGACCAGGAACAAAACAAAATAAATACACAAGAAGGACTTCTAACAAATATAGATAAAAGCAGTACTTTAGACGAATTGCAAGAATATATAAGAAGCGTAATTAGAATACGTGGATTTGAAAAACAAGAGATAGAAAAAACAATGCTTTTATTATTAGAAGAAACTGGTGAACTTGCAAAGGCTATTAGAAAAGATTATACAGATATCGGAATAGATGATAAAAAATTAAATCATTATACCAATATTGAAAATGAAATAGCTGATGTTTTTATAGTACTTACTTGTGTATGTAATAAATTAAATATTAATTTATTTGATGCTGTGTATAAAAAAGAAACAGAGAATGTAACTAGAAATTGGGATAAGAAGGAGAATAAAAATGGATAATGTACAAAGTATTTTAAATAATTATTATAATGAATATGACGAAGATGGAAGATTAGAAAGAGATAAAGCACATAGTATAGAATTTATAACAACAACAAAATATATTGAACAATATTTAAATGAAGGAGATAAAATATTAGAAATAGGTGCAGGAACAGGTAGATATTCATTGTATTACGCAAAAAAGGGCTTTGATGTAAATGCAGTAGAATTAATAGAAAACAATTTAGATAAATTAAAAAGTAAAATAGAAGAAGGAATGTGCGTAAAAGCAGTACAGGGAAATGCAATGGATTTAAGTATGTTTGAAGATAATACATTTGATATAACATTATCTTTAGGCCCTTTATACCATTTATTTACTGAAGAAGATGTAAATAAAGCTGTAAGTGAAGCAATAAGGGTAACAAAACCAGGGGGGAAAATATTTTTTGCATATATTACAAATGAAGCAACTATTTTTAATTATGGACTAAAAAAAAGACACTTAAAAGAATTAGAAAAAATGTGTGATGAAAATTTTAAAGTTCCAAGTATCCCAGAAGAAATATTTGCTGTAAGATATATAAAAGATTTTAATAAAATAATGGCAAATTATAAAAATGTAAGAAAACTTAAAGAGCTTGCAACAGATGGAATTGCTGGAAGTATTGGCGCTATATATGTAAATGAATTATCTGATGAAGAATTTAAAATATGGATAAAATATCATTTGGCAAATTGCGAAAGAGAAGATTTAATGGGTTGTAGCAATCATATTTTATATATTGCAGAAAAAAATAAGGCATAGTTTAAAACTATGCTTTATAAAATTTTCCTTGCCATAAATTTTCATCTTTTAAACGCTTTTCAAAACCATTTAAAATCCATTTTTTATGCAAATTCCATTCTGGTGAAACAAGTAAGTCCTTTGGTGCATCGCCAGAAATTCTATGTATAATTAAATCTGGTCTTACATGTGTTATAACATATGTAAGAGCATCTAGATAATAGTCTAATGTGATTGGTTCATATTCTTTGTTATAGTACATATTTGCAAGTACAGTATTTTTTACAATATATGTTGAATGTATTTTTAGTCCTTGAATATCATGGTTATTTATAAATGTAACTGTATCTTTTATATCTTCAAAACTTTCTTTAGGAAGCCCAATCATCATATGTGTGATAATCTCTATATTATATTTTCTTAAAATATTAACAGCTGTTGTAAATTGCAAGCTAGAATAACAACGATTAATAATTTGGCCAATATTGTTATTTGAAGTTTGTAGTCCGAGTTCAACAGATACGTCATATTTATCAGAGTATGATGCTATTAATTTTGCAATATCTTCTGTAATACAATCAGGTCTTGTTGCAATAGAAATCCCGACAATTTTATTGCTAACATTTAAAGCGGAATCATATTTTTCTTTTAGATTTTCTAGCGTATCATATGTGTTAGTAAAATTTTGAAAATATGCAATAAATTTATTAGCTCGTTTCCCACGATAGCTATTTAAGAAATTAGTTACTTGCTCTGCTATATGTTGATTAGCAAATTTAATCAATTCACCAGAACCTTTTTCACTACAGAAGATGCAACCAGAATTACTTAAAGTTCCATCACGATTAGGACATGTAAAACCTGCATCAATACAGATTTTTAATGTCCTCTCACCAAATTTATTTTTATAATATTCATTTAAATGATTATATCTTTCTTGATTTTCCATAATGTACATATTATAACAAATATGAAAAAATAAGACAAATATCGACAGATTGATTGACATAAAGTAAAGAAAAAGAGTATAATTATATTGAGACTGGAGTATTATAACTTTAAGGAGGGTATTAGCCTATGAAACAGCTTTTCATAAGAGGCAAGAGAACATCATTGGAGCGGGCTAGACGAGTAGTAAAGCAGGCATATGGTTCCAACAACTTCCAAGCAAGATATAAGAGAGGTGAAGTACAGCTGTACTTCCCGAACTATATTTCTGCTAAAGAGGTTGAAATAATTGCAAAAGAACTGAGGCTTAAGGTAATTAGCCTTGGAACTAAAGCAATTTTAGATGTCTAAACCCTTTGAACCCCTTGGGATATGCAAGCAATAAGAGCATATCCTGAGGGATTTTTCTGTTTTATATAGAATAAAATTGAAGCATTTACTTTAAAAAATTTTTTGATAAGCAATATTTTGATAAAGCATACAGAAGTGCAGAGGAGGCATTGGAGAAAGAAAAAATTGTAGTCTGGGATGATTTAGAAATATTCCCAACAGACAGAGCGAAACGTAAGACAACACTTGAAAAATTATGTAAAGTATGATAAAATATGAAAGTCGTAACTAATGTTGAGTTTTAACTACCATAAGGTAGGGAAAGGAGTTGCCATAATGATAAAAGTGGCGCTTATAAACGGATATAATGTATATGGAAGACTTATAGAAGAAAATTCATCTTCCATAATACTTGTAGCACAGCGGGAGCTGATTCCAGAGATGAGAATCTCTCATATCCGTTGTTCAAAAGACATCGGGGAAAAAATCGTCATTGACAGGACTCAGGTGGCAGAAACGGAGGAAGTCTCATATGATGAGATGGAATTTGTTGGTGAACCCGAGAAAGAGTGGTCTTTCTGGTTAGGTTTTAGCGAGCATTTGCCTGCTGACCAGCTTGAACCAGGAATCACTCAATATGACGAGGGACTGGTTAATCCATTTAGCGAGGAATTAAATCTGGAGCCAAAAGTTGAAGTAGAAGAGGATCTGGAAGAAGAACTCGACGATGGAATTGACATGTAAAATAATGACCACAGTGCATGTATGTGCACCGTGGTCATTATTTTTAGCGAAATATACGCTAGTTTAAAAAATTACTAATATCGTTTTTTAAAGTTTCAAAATCACTAAAATGAATACTATTTATTCCAAGAGTATGTGCTACTTCTATATTTTGCAAATTATCATCTATAAAAATACATTCTGATGGAATAAGCTTATATTTATCAAGTAATATTTTATAACATTCTATAGTTAATTAGCCAATATACAAAAATAAAAAAATATGCTATAATAAGCAATGTAACACGAAGGTAGAGAGAGCTTACAGTAAATAAAGTAAGTAGAAGGAGGTTCTTATGGACGCAAAAAAGGATTCTATTGTAAATGTAATTACTAAATCAGGTAAATGCATTTGTGGTAGATTTTTAGGTGAAAAAAATGATAATATACGGATAGCCTTGCAACGCAAAGTTGTACCAGACGATAAGTTGCTGGGCAAAGAAGCACATGACAGATTTTTAATAAGATGTTCCAAAGACATTGGAGAGCCTATAGATATACCTATTAGTGATTTTAAAACTTGGAGTTATGCGAGATATGAAGAAATGTGCTTCTTGGGTGAACCGGAAAGGAAAGATTATTTCTGGCCTTTTTTCCATTTCCTTGATGCCAGATACTTAAATATTGAGAATTGTGTTATAACACAATATAACTCAGCTGGCTATTTTAAAGGAAGAAAAGAAGAACCACAGTTAGAAGACTAATACTAACTGTAAAACAAACAGATTTCAATCATAGGGATGGAGTAATTAACAAAAACGTTGTTGGTTTCTCCATCTCGATGAAAAAATCTGACCAGTCAGACTAATTAAAAATAAGCTAAAAAACAGTAAAATATTATATAGACTTTATATAGGGAGTAGATATGAACAATATACAAATAATTTCAAGTGGAAAATATATTCCTGAAATAAAAATAACAAATGAAGAATTAGAAAAAAAGTATCAAGTAGAAGAAAATTATATTATAAAAAGAACAGGAATAAAACAAAGATATTATACTAATGAAGAAATAGAACAATTAGCAATTAAAGCTTCAAAAGAAGCACTACAAAATGTAAAAGAAAATATAGATTTAATAATAGTAGCATCTATATCAGGAAGATGCCAAATGCCAAGTATATCTTACGAGATACAAAAATATTTTGATATAAAGAATTGTATGTGTATGGATATTCTAGCAGGATGTGCAGGCTTTATAAATGCTCTAGATATAGCAAAATTATATATAGATAGTAATAGAATAAATACTGCATTAGTTGTGGGAGTAGAAAAATTATCAACACATCTAGACAAGAATGACATAAATACAGAAATATTGCTTGCAGATGGTGCAGGAGCAATTGTTATAAAAAGATGCGACCAATCAAAATTATATGATTCATATATAGAAAGTAAAGGACAAAAAGGTGAAATATTAACATGTGTAAATAATGAAAAAATATATATGGATGGTAAAGAAGTATATAAATATGCTGTAACTGATACAGTAAAAAATATAAATAAGCTTTTGGAGAAAAATGAGATAACTATGGAAGATATAACTTATGTAATTCCACATCAATCTAATAGAAGAATTTTGTCATCAATGGCAAACAAATTAAAACTTCAAAGTGACAAGATGTATTCAAATGTAGAAGAATATGGAAATACATTTTGTGCAAGTATTCCAATTGCATTAGATGATATGTTTAAACAAAATAAACTAAAAGAAAATGATAAAGTTATTTTAATAGGATATGGTGGAGGTTTAAACACTGGAAGTATCTTATTAGAACTATAAAACAAAGGAAGGAAGATTGTAATGAAAATAGCTTTTATGTTTCCAGGTCAAGGAGCACAAACTGTAGGAATGGGAAAAGATTTATACGACAAATATGAAGAAATAAGAGAAGTATATAAAAAAGCTTCAGAGATATCAGGAAAAGATATAGCAGAACTAACATTTAATTCTACAATGGAAGAATTAAGCAAAACAGAAAATACACAACTTGCAATAGCAACAATGAGTTTAGGAATTTTAAAAGTATTAGAAAATAAAGGAATTAAACCAGACGTAACAGTAGGATTAAGCTTAGGTGAATATCCAGCATTAATAAGTGGAGGATATTTAAGTTTTGAAGATGGAATCACATTATTAAAACATCGTGGTTATTTAATGGGTAATAAAGTAGAGCCAGGAAATTATAGTATGGCTGCAATAATTGGTTTAGATAGTAAAATTATAGAGGAAGTATGTGCAGAAATTGCAGCAAAAGGAATGTTTATTTCACCTGCAAATTATAATTATTCTGGTCAAACAGTAATTTCTGGAGACGAAGAAGCTATTAATTTAGCAATAGAAGCTTTAAAAGAAAAAGGAGCAAAAAGAGCTTTAAAATTAGCAACAGGTGGTCCTTTCCATACAACAAAATTAAATGAAGCAAAAGAATTATATACAGAAAAATTAAAAGAAGTAAAATTTAATACAGAAGCTCCAAAAGCAAAAGTAATAAAAAATCTAGATGGAACATTTTATAACGAAAATGATGATATGGTTGATGTATTATCAAGACATATTGTAAGTTCTGTAAGATTTGATAAAGCAATAAAAACAATGCAAGATTATGGAATAGATACATATGTAGAAATAGGACCAGGAAAAACATTAACAGGTTTTGTTAGAAAAGAAAACAAAGAAGCAAATGTAGTTAACATTAACAGTGTAAAAACACTAGAAGCTTTTTTAGATAGTTTAAAATAATATATGTAATAAAATATAAGTAAAGGAGAGTAAAAATGGAAAAGAAAGTAGCTTTAATTACAGGTGGATCAAGAGGAATCGGAAAGGCAATTGCAGAAAAATTTGCTAAAAATGGATATGATTTAGTAATAAATTATGTTTCAGATAATACAGATTTAGACGCAATAAAAGAAGAGTTTAAACAATATGGTTCAGAAGTATTAATGGAGAAAGCAGATGTAAGTAATTTCGAGCAATGCGAAAAAATGGTAACAGCTGCAATAGAAAAATTCGGAAGAATAGATGTATTAGTAAATAATGCAGGAGTGACAAGAGACAATTTATTAATGAGAATGAAAGAAGAAGATTTTGATAAAGTAATCTCTATAAACTTAAAAGGAACATTTAATTTAACAAAATTAGTAACACCATATATGATGAAAAGAAGAGAAGGAAGAATAGTAAGTATATCATCAGTAGTTGGAGTTATGGGAAATGCAGGACAATCAAATTATGCAGCATCAAAAGCAGGAATTATAGGATTTACAAAAAGTGTTGCAAAAGAACTTGCATCAAGAAATATATTAGCAAACTGTGTAGCACCTGGATTTATAGCTACAGATATGACAGCAGTATTAAATGATAAAGTAAAAGAAAGTATTAATGCACAAATTCCTTTAAAGAGAATGGGAACTGCAGAAGAAATTGCAAATGCAGTTTACTTCTTAGGAGGAGAAGAAAATACTTATATAACAGGTCAAACATTAAATATAGATGGGGGTATGATTTAGAATGGAAAGAAGAGTTGTTGTTACAGGTATAGGAGCAGTTACACCTTTAGGAAACACTGCAACAGATTTTTGGGAAGGAATTAAAGCAGGAAAATGTGGTATTGACGAGATAACAAAAGTTGATACTAGCGATTTAAAAGTAAAATTAGCAGCAGAAGTAAAAGGATTTAATCCAGAAGACTATTTTGACAGAAGAACAGCAAGAAGAATGGATTTATATTCACAATATGCTGTAGTAGCATCAAGAGAGGCTCTAAAAGATAGTGGAATTACAGAAGAAAATACTGATATGACAAGAGTAGGAACTGTTATAGGTTCTGGAATTGGTGGATTAAATACTATGGAAAAAGATATTGGGGCATGTGCAATAAAAGGACCAGATAGAGTATCACCAATGTTTATTCCAATGGGAATACCAAACATGGCAGCAGGAAATGTAACAATAGACTTAGGTCTTAAAGGAGAATCTGTTGCAATGGTAACAGCATGTGCAACTGGAACACATTCAATTGGAGAAAGTTATAGAATGATTAAACATGGTTACCAAGATGCAGTACTTGCAGGAGGAACAGAAGCTCCAATTACAAAAACAGGTATAGCAGGTTTCCAAAATATAAAAGCATTAACACAAGCTACAGATAAAAACAGAGCAAGTATACCTTTTGACCTAGAAAGAAGTGGATTTGTTATGGGTGAAGGTGCTGCTGTTATAGTTCTAGAAGAATTAGAACATGCTAAAAAAAGAGGAGCACATATATATGCAGAAATAGTAGGATATGGAGCATCATCAGATGCATATCATATTACATCACCATCACCAGATGGAGAAGGTGCAGCAAGAGCAATGGTATCTGCAATGGAAGATGCTAAAATAAAACCAGAAGATGTTACATATATAAATGCACATGGTACATCAACACATTTAAACGATGCGGGAGAAACTATGGCAATAAAAAAGGCTTTAGGAGAAGAAGCAAGTAAAAAAGTTTTAGTAAGTTCTACAAAGAGTAATACAGGACATTTATTAGGTGCAGCTGGAGGAGTTGAAGCTATTGTTTGTGTTAAAGCAATAGAAGATGGTTATGTACCAGCAACAATAAACTATAAAGTAGAAGACCCTGAATGTGATTTAGATATAGTTCCAAACGAAGGAAGAAATGTTGAAGTAAAATATGCAATGTCAAATTCATTAGGATTTGGTGGACATAATGGATCAATAATATTTAAAAAATATGAAGACTAGGGGGAATAAAAATGGAATATTCAGATATTAAAAGATTATTAGATGATATGGGAAATTCTAAAGTTGATAGTTTAGATATCGAATTCCCAGATGGAACAAAAATTAAAATGAAGAAAAACGAAGCTAAAATTATAGAAGCTATAGAACCAAGACCAGTACCAGCTGTAAAAGAAGTTACTTTACCAACTGAGGCTAAAGAAGGACCAAAAGCAGTAGTAGCTACAGAAAATTACAAAGAAGTAAAATCACCAATGGTAGGAACGTTTTATAGTGCTCCATCACCAAAAGATGAACCATATGTAAAAGTTGGTGACAAAGTAAAAAAAGGTGATGTACTTTGCGTAGTAGAAGCTATGAAATTAATGAACGAAATAGAATCAGAATTTGACGGAGAAATAGTAGAAATCTGCGTTAAGAACGAAGAGATGGTAGAATATGGAACTACATTATTCAAAATAAAATAAGAAAATAGGGATTTAGGGACGTTCCTTTTTTCCCTATTTAGAACTGGTGAACTTTAGGGACGGAGTTAAAAGTTCATCGATTGACATAAAATTTGAACTTTAAGGACAGTCCCTAAAGTTCAAAAAATTTTTAAAAGGAGAAAATATTATGCTAAATATTAATGAAATAATGGAAATAATTCCACAAAGACCACCATTTTTAATGATAGACAGAGTAGAAGAATTTGTGCCAGGAGAAAGTTGTGTGGCATATAAAAATGTATGTATAAATGAACCACACTTCCAAGGACATTTCCCTGGTAACCCAATAATGCCTGGAGTTCTTACAATAGAAGCTTTAGCACAAACAGGTGCGGTTGCAATTCTTTCTATGCCAGAAAACAAAGGTAAAAATGCACTTTTTGGTGGTGTAGATAAATTAAGATTTAAAAGACAAGTAATTCCAGGAGATGTTTTAAAATTAGAAGTTAAAATCATCAAAAGAAAAGGTCCAATAGGAGTTGGAGAAGCAATAGCAACAGTAAATGGAGAAGTAGCTGTAAAAGGTGAGCTTACATTTGCAATAGTATAATTTCGCTTAAGAATGAAGCAAGAAAGGATTTGAAATTGATATGTTAAAAAAGATATTAATTGCAAACAGAGGAGAAATAGCTGTAAGAATTATAAGAGCTTGTAGAGAAATGGGAATAAAAACAGTTGCAGTATATTCAGAAGCTGACAAAACAGCATTACATACAAAACTTGCAGATGAAGCGATATGTATAGGACCTGCTCCTTCTGTAAAAAGTTATTTAAATGTAAAAGCTATTATTGAAGCGGCTTGCTTAACTGGTGCAGATAGTATTCATCCAGGTTTTGGATTTTTATCAGAAAATAGCAGTTTTGCAAAGATTTGTGACGAAATAGGTTTAAAATTTATAGGACCAAAACCAGAAATTATAGAACTTATGGGAAATAAATCTAAAGCAAAAGAGACAATGAAAAATGCAGGTGTTCCAGTTGTTCCAGGTTCAGATGGATTAATATATACAATGCAAGAAGCAATAAATATATCAAACCAAATAGGATATCCAGTAATGCTTAAAGCATCTGCTGGTGGTGGCGGAAAAGGTATAAGAGTTGCATACAATGAGGATGAACTAAAAAAAGCATATGAAGTTGTAAAACAAGAAGCAGCTATATCTTTTAATGATGATAGCATTTACATAGAGAAATTTATAGAAAATCCAAGACATATAGAAATTCAAGTAATGGCTGATGAACATGGTAATTCAGTACATTTAGGTGAAAGAGATTGTACTGTACAAAGAAGAAATCAAAAAATGCTAGAAGAAACACCATCTGGAATAATAGATAGCAAATTAAGAGAAAAAATGGGAGCTGTAGCTGTTAAAGCTGTTAAAGAAGTTGGATATACAAATGTTGGAACAATAGAATTTTTAGTAGATAAAAATAAAGATTTCTATTTTATGGAAATGAATACAAGAATTCAAGTAGAGCATCCAGTAACAGAGATGGTAACAGGATTAGACTTAATAAAAGAGCAAATTCGTATAGCTTCAGGTGAAAAAATGAAATATAAACAAAAAGATATTACATTTACAGGACATAGTTTAGAAGCTAGAATAAATGCAGAAAATCCAGCTAAAAACTTTATGCCATGCCCAGGATTAATAGAAGAATTACATCTTCCAGGTGGAAATGGTGTAAGAGTTGATACAGCTGTATATGCAGGATATAAAGTTCCTCAAAATTATGATTCTATGATTGCAAAAGTAATTGTTCACGGAAAAGACAGAAAAGAATCAATTGCTAAAATGAAAAGTGCATTATCAGAACTTGTAATTTCAGGAATAGAGACAAATACAGACTTCATATTAAAAATATTAGATAATGAGAAATTTAAAGCTAATGATTATGACACATCATTTATAGAAAAAGAATTTGGAAAATAGAAATTAGGATCATCACAGCAATTTTGTGATAGTCTGTTTGATATCAGGTGCGAAGGGTCTGGTGCTCAGATTTTTTGCCATGAAATAGGCCACAAAGTAGTTTGTGTGAAAAATAGTATGAGCAAGAATTACTAGAAAATGTAAAAGAATACTTTTCTGTGAGTGAAGAATTTGCTCATGAAATTATTGCTGAATTGTCAGGAGAAATTGTTGTCAAGGTTGAATCTCAGATCCAACTTTGACAATTATAACGTAAGAAAGAATAATAAAAAGCCTAATGGAATGGTAATATCCATGTTAGGCTTTTTATTATTTTTTCTATTGTAATATATATAATTTTGATATAGAATAAAACTGAAGAAAAACGGAAATGGAGTTGATATAAATACCACATTGTTATGGTTCAATCCTTATAGGATTGGAATCTGGAGCAATATTTTTAAATACGATATGATTCGGAAAAATCAAAAATAATATTGTTAGTGGAAAAAAGAACAAGTGTAAAAGGTTTATATTCCATTGGAGATGGTGGGAGAATGGCAAGAAGAGTAATGATAGCATCAGGTTTTGGAGTACAAATGGCAGGGAATTTAATAAATAAAGGAGTTTAATATGCATATAAGTGTTAGAGGAATAGTAGAAGAAGATTATGGAATCATCTTAATACATAGAATAAAGCCAAGAGAAGATGGAACATTAAGAGATTATTATGTTGTACCTGGAGGAAAACAAGAAGAAGGAGAAAGCAATTTAGATACATTAAATAGGGAAATAGAAGAAGAATTGGGTATTAAAGTAAAAGTAAAAGAAAAACTTATAGAATACAATGACAAAGAATACAATGACAGTATTCAAATATTTTACATATGTACTCATAAAGATGGAATAATAGGTACAGGAAATGGTCCAGAAATGACGAATAAAAATGAATATAAAGGAATATTTCAGCCGCTAATAGTAAAATATGAAGATATAAAAAATATAAATTTAGTACCAGAATATATTAAAGAAATACTTATTAAAAGATATGAGGAACCAAAAAGTGAAAAGAAGTTATAGTTATTTTATAGTAAAGCCAGATGGAATAAGATACTTAGATGAAATATTAAATGACTTAGAGGGAAAATTTCAAGAAATAAGATATTATGCGATAGAGGATTTTGAAAGTATAATTAAAAAATTATATCATAAACATTATGAAAAGAAAGGAAGCAATTTTGCGAGGTCATATGCTTCGTATTTATATGGAATTAAAGAAATTTTTGGTAATAAAGCTTTATTAGCATTAGTAGCTGACAGAGAAAAAACATATGAAGAATTATCTTATGATATTTTTGAAGAAAAGACATTGATTAGGCAAAAATATGTTAATAACAATGTTGGTATAATTACAAATTTAGAAGATGAGAAAGTTAATTATGTAAGATATGTGGATCAAAAAGGAAATCTGAAGGCACCAAGAATTCTAAAGGACATGGGTAATATTAGAATAAATGATATGAATATTATACATTCACCAGATCCTGATAAAGCTACAACGAAAGAAGAACTACAAATTATAATAGATAGTGGAATCTTAAAGGATGAGAATTTGTTAACACCAGATATTATTAAAAAAATAAGAGAATATGGAACATTTAATTTTTTTAATGATATGAAAAAAGAAGATTATCAAGGAAATATAGGTCCAGATATATCGGGATTTATAAAAGCTGATATAGAAGAAAGATAATATACGAGGGGGATAAAAATGGAAGAAGAATTAGAAAATGGAATAGCTTTAATGGAAGGAATATTACAGAATTGGAAAAACGAAAACAAAGGAAAATATCATATATTTTTTCCAAAATGTACAAAGGAAAATGATAGAGATGTTGTGTTATTTCCAATATTTGAAGAAAATAAAAATGGAACTTTAAATTTAAAAGTATGGGCAAAATATAATTTAGAGAATTATTCTTTAGAAGAGTATTTAGATGTAAAAAACAAAATTATATTATTTGATAAAAAATTAATAAATTTTAAAAAAAAGAAATTCGCGCAAAATGTAATTTCATTAATAGAAATATTTTATACAGCTCAAGAATTTATGGATTTATCGGAAGATAGTATAGAATACATAGCAAACCAAGAATTGTTAGAAGAAAAAATAGACGAGTATAAACAAAAATTTAAAACAATCCTTGCTGAAGAAGAATTAGCCATTGCATATGGAGTAAAAAAGACTGAACCAGTAAAAACAGAAAAGGCAAAGCTTCCAGTTACAAATACTCAACCTGTTGAACCGAAGAAAGAAGTAGAAAAAGGAAATGAACAAATCAAAATCCCCGATTTAACAATAAAAAAATTACAAGAAAGTATATCTAAGATAGACCACAAGAATAATTCAAAAGAAAAATATATGCTTAAACTTATGGAAGAAGTCGGCGAACTTGCAAAAGTTGTAAATGAAGATGTACGAATGAAAGATAAAGAAATAAAAGGAACAATAGAAGAAGAATTACAAGATGTTCTATATTATGTAACATGCTTAGCAAATATTTATGGAATAGATTTAGAAGAATGTATATATTTAAAAGAAGAATTAAATTGTAAAAAATATAATAGAAAAAATATGTTTAAGGAGTAATTAATGAGCAAAGTTGCAAATATGTTAAATATGGTAAAAATTCTGGAAGATGGAAAAATACATACAATACAAGATTTAGCAGATGAATTAGAGGTATCTACAAGAATGATAAGAATATATAAACAAGAATTAGAACAAGCAGGAATATATATAAAAGGAAAGCATGGAATAAATGGTGGATATATTTTAGATAATATGAAAAATACTATCGATATTGGATTGACAGGAGAAGAAATATATCAACTAAAAAATATGCCAAAAAATGTATCAGAAACAGCTATAGTAGATAAGATTGTTAAAGCATATATGATTAATGAATATAGAAAAGATAGTACTAAAAGTGAACTGCTAATGCCAGAATTCACAGAAATATATAAAGATTTTAGACTAGCAATCAATAACAGAAATAAGATTTTTATTGAATTTAAATCTGTCAATTCAGGAATAACTAAAAGAACAATACATCCTGCAGAACTATTTACATATTTAAATAATTGGTATGTTGCAGCATTTTGCGAATTAAGAAATGAAATTAGATTATTCAAACTAAATGACATAATTTCATATAAAATACTAGCTGAAAAATACGAAAAAGAAATCAAGCTAAAAATTTGGTCAAAAAAATAAACTGACAATTATATTTCCTCTTTTTGTGATAAAATAATTACAAAAGGAGGATTTTTATGTATAAAACAATAATATTTGATTTAGATGATACATTAAATGATGATACAAAAAATGTAAAAGAAGCATTTAGAACAATAGCGCATGAAAATTACAGTGATAAGGAATTTGAAAGATTTCATAAAATTGATAAGGAAATTTGGAGATATAGAGCAGCAGGTATTATAAAAGATCCAAGGGAAGGCATGTCAAATGAAGAAAAAACAAAATGGATTAGAGCGCAAAGATTTCTAAGATATTTTAAAGGAATTACATATGAAGAAGCAGTGAAAATAAATGATATATACACAGAAGGATTAAAACTAAAAGTACAAGCGATAGAAGGAGCTAAGGAAATTATAAAATATTTAAAAGACAAAAAGTATAAGCTTGTAATTGCAAGTAATGGACCAAGCATAGCAATACCAGCAAAACTAAAAGGATTAGGAATAAATGAATATATAGATGAAACCTTTGCAGCAGACGAATGTGGAAGTATGAAGCCACACATGTATTTTTATGAAGCTTTATTTAATAAAATAAATAATCATAATACCAAAGAAATGTTATTTATAGGAGATGAATTAGAAAAAGATATTAAAGGTGGAAACGAAGTAGGAATGGATACATGTTGGTTTAATATAAGAAATGAAAATGAAAGTGCTTACAAGCCAACATATGAAATACATAAGTTAGAAGAATTAAAAAAAATCTTATAAAAAAAGAAGGAAAATATATGGAAGAAATAATATTTGTAACACATAATAAAGGAAAAATATCATCTGCGCAGAAACAATTAGCAGGTGTAAATGTAAAAATATTTGAATACGAGTTAGATGAACCAAGAAGTGATGACATAAAATTTATTTCAAAAGCTAAAGTAGAAGAGGCATATAAGTTAGTAAAAAAGCCATGTATTTCTTTAGATTGTGGTTTCTGGATAGAAGAATTAAATGGTTTTCCGCGAGCATTTGTTAACTTTTCATTAGAAACATTAGGCCTAGAAGGAATACTAAAATTAATGGAAGGAAAAGAAAACAGGAACTGCAAATTTACAGAATGTTTATCATACTATGACGGAAAAGAAGTACATCAATTTATGGGCGAGCACAAAGGAAAAATATCAAAAGAAATATTGGGAAATGATACAAACGAAAAATGGTCAGATTTATGGTATATCTATATACCTAGCGGATATGAAAAAACATTAGCACAGATGACAAAAGAGGAACGAGCTACAAGGAAAAAGTATGAAAGTAAAGATGCAATGAAAATATTTGCAAATTGGTATTTGGAATATAAAGCAAATTTATTATAGTGTTTAAAATTTTGAATAGTTGGATATAAATATTTAGATAAAAAGTAGTAAAATAGAAGCTTTTATGATATAGTTCTTTATAAAATAGATATGTGAATATAAAACTATTATAGAATCACATATACTGGCGAATAAAGGAGTATATCATGAGAGCTAATTTTTTTGGAAGTACAGCATGTTATTTAAAGAAAGACAACAAAATATTATTTATAAAATTTAATAAAAAACGGGGACAAGTATATGCTCCAATAGGCGGAAAAATAGAAGCAGGAGAAACACCTACAGAATGTTTATTAAGAGAATTTAAAGAAGAAACAGGGCTAGAATTAAAAGATCCAAAACTTAAGGGAATTTCTTTTTGGAAAGACAGTACAGAGGGTATAATATTTATATATACTGCCGAAAATGTTGATGGAAATCTACAAGAATCTGAAGAAGGAAGATTAGAATGGATAGATATTAACGAGTTGGAAAATATAAAGCAATTTGATATGAACAGTAAATTTACTAAATATATATTTAAAGACGGTATGTTTGAAGGAAAATTTATTTTAGATGAAAATGCTAAAGTACTTGATTATAAAACAAGAAAGATATAGAAAGAAAGGATTAATTCATGATTAAAAATATAATTTTAGATATTGGTGGGATTATCTTAGATGATGGTAAAGAAAATTTAAGAAAGTATTTACAAGTAACAGAAGAGGAAACAAAGAAACTCTACAAAATAGTATATGGAAGCAAAGGATTTCGTCAATATCTATTAGGATACATTAACTTAGAAAAATGTATGAATTCGGTTATTTTAGAAAATCCAGCATATAAAGAGTATATAGAAAAAATGTTGCTTAAAAGCAATTTAAAAGATATTGTTCCTATAAAAGCTAATGTGTTACAAGTAATAAGAGCACTAAAAGAAAAATATAACATATATTTCTTATCAAACATTACAAAAGAAACTTATGAATATATAGAAGACATCTTAAACGAATTTGATGGTGGAATTTATTCGTTTAAAGTTCATCTATGTAAGCCAAATCCAGAGATATACAAAAAATTATTATACACATATAATTTAAAAAAAGAAGAATCAATATTTTTTGATGATAGACAGAGAAATGTTGATATAGCAAACGAGCTTGGAATAAAAAGTATTAAATTTAACACAGAACAAGATATACTAGATTTTTTACAGACTAGTTAAATAGATTCAATATAAGAAGAGAAATATTAGAAGAAGCGGTCGAGCATAAAATTTCATATAGCTACTAAAATAAATAGGAGGAAAAGGATGATAAAAAATATAATATTTGATTTAGGAAATGTAATATTACAATGCTCAACAATAGAAACGATGTATAATTTTACAGTTAGTGAAGAAATGGCTAAAAATCTAATAACATATATATTCAAATCAGAAGAATGGAAATTACTAGATTTAGGAAATATAAGTAAAGAAGAAGCTATATTAAGAATACAAGGAAGGGTACCAGACGAATATAAACCTTTAATAAAAGAAGTTATGGATAACAGAGCAAAATATTTAAAATTGAATGAAGGAACAATAGAAATTGCAAAACAATTAAAAGATATTGGATATAAAATTTATGTGTTGTCCAATATGTCGACATTTACATATGAATATTTTAAAGATAACGAATTTTTTAAGTTATGTGACGGAATAGTAATTTCAGCATATGAGCACATTAAGAAACCAGATGAAGAAATATTTAAAAGATTATTAAATAGATATAAACTAGTTCCGGAAGAATGTTTATTTATAGATGATGACGATACAGGAAGAAGTTTTGAGACAGCAAATGCGTTAGGTATAAGTGGAAGAAGAGTACTTCCAAATGATAGTGAAGATGTTCTAAAATTATTAGAAGAATATAATATAAAATTACAAGGAAAAATGGAGGAAATATAGAACAAATAATATAGGGGGAAAGACATATGCTAAGATTTGAAGAAATAGATGACAAATATTGCAACCAATATATAGAGATGTTACAAGAATGGAAAGCGAGCGATACATCTTTAACACCAGACATTTTAAAAATACCTTGTAATAATGAAATAGAATATAAAAATATAGTTAGCATAGCAAAAAATGCAGCCATTGGAATACACGAAGATAGAGCCTGGTATGAAAAATGCAACTATTATTTAGTTGTAAATGATCAAGATAAATTAATTGGAATAACTGCAGTAAGAAACAATTTAACACAATTAGGAAAAGACACATTAGGAAATATTGCATACGGAATACGTCCATCAGAAAGAAGAAAAGGATACGCAAAAGCTGTTGCAAATATGCTAGTAAATAAATGCAGAGAATTAGGAATAAATGAAATTGTTGCATGCCATTATATAGAAAATGATGCATCAAAAAGAGTTTTAGAAAGCGCAGGAGCAATTCCAACAGGAGTGTTGACATCAGAATATTCTGGCAAAAAGATAAAACGTTATATAATAAGAACGAATACAAGTAGCGAAATAAACTTTACCATGGCAAAACAAGTTTTTAATGACTACGTAAAACAATTTGACAGGGAAGATGGAAGCATTTTACTAAAAATAACACATACATACCATGTTGTAGATTTAAGTGAATATATAGCAAAAGAACAAGGGTTAGATGAAGAAAATGTAGCTTTAGCAAAATTAATAGCACTATTGCACGATATAGGAAGATTTAAACAAGTTACATTACTTAGAAATTTTTCTGATAAAGGATTTGATCATGCAGATTATGGAGTTAAAATTCTATTTAAAGAAGATTTAATAAGAAAATTTATTCAAACAAATAAATATGACGAGATAATAAAAAAGGCAATATATAATCATAATAAATTTAAAATAGAAGATGGATTAAATGAATTAGAAGAGTTACATTGTAAAATTATAAGAGATGCGGATAAGTTAGATAATTTTAGAGTAAAAGAAGAAAATAAATTTGAAGATAGTTTTCCAGAAACTAAAGATGCAGCAGGAGAGCTTTCTTATTCTGCAATGTCTGATGTAGTATATAATGAATTTTTAGCACATAAATGTATCAAGTTAGAAGACAGAAAAACTTTAATTGATTATTGGGTATGCATACTTGCTTTTATATTTGATTTATATTTTAAAAGCTCATTAAAATATATTAAAGACAAAAATTATATAGATATTTTAATTGATAAAATAGAATATAAAAATGAGGAAACAAAAGCAAAAATGGAAGATATAAGAAAATGTGCAAAAAAGTACATAGAAGAGAATATTTAAGGATTGTAAAATATGTAGGAGCAAAATACAGAAGTCAAGGTATTGGCAAAGAATTAATGAATTAGTGTAAAAAACAATTTGAAAAAATAACACTAGAAGTATATAGGAAAAATATTAAAGCTATAAACTTTTACGAAAGAGAACAATTTAAGCCAATAAAAGAAGAGATTGAAGAAACCAATAATGAAGTAGAAATACTTATGGAATGGAATAATAATTAAAAGAGATTGCTTTAATTGTGATATATATGATAGATGAATCTTTTTACAGATTATATATAATAAAAAAAGGAAGTTAATATGAAGATACGTTTAGAAGAAGAAAAAGACTATTTTATGAATGAAAATTTAACACGAGAAGCATTTTGGAATGTATATAGACCAGGTTGCTATGAACATTATATTCTTCATAAAATTAGAACAGATAAATGCTTTGTAAAAGAATTAAGTTATGTAATGGAAGACAAGCAAAGACTAGTAGGAAGTATAGTTTATGCCAAAGGAAAAGTAAGAAATGAAAATGCTGTACATGAAGTTTTACTATTTGGCCCAGTAAGCATACTTCCAGAATATCAAGGCGCAGGATATGGAACAAAATTAATAAAGTACACATTAAAAAAGGCTAAAGAATTAGGATATCCAGCAGTAGTAATAACAGGAAAACCAGAATATTATGAAAAATTTGGATTTAAACCTGCATCAAAATATAATATTTTTTATAAAGGAATGGAAAACGAAGAAAATCTATTTTTTATGGTAAAAGTTTTAGATAAGCATAAAATGAAAGCAATATATGGAATATATACAGATCCAGATGTTTACACAGTAAACCCAAAAGAGGTAGAACAATTTGATAAGAAATTCCCAAGAAAGAAAAAAGAGAAGGGCAATTAGCAAAATAGGAATTTTGAGACGTTCCTTTTTTCTATTGGGATTTAGAGACAGTATTTGGAATATAGAACATTCTTGGGGATATAGGATGTTCTGGGGGATCTAGGGACGTTCTTTAAATCCCGATATTGAAAATTAATGAAGGTGCTTAAATACATATTTTAGAATTATGTTAAAAGCCATCAACGACATCTTGCATTCGTTGGTGGCTTAATACTTTATGGTTATAAAGTTAAACGATTCCAAAATTCCATGTATATATTTATATCTTTTTTATGATGTTTTAAGCATCTAGCTATTCTACAATACAAAACAATAATTAACATAGCTTTAATCTTTTGATGAGGCTCAGAAAGTAAGCTATAAATTTTATCAAGAGAAATATTTTTTACGACACTCGCATTACTAACAATAGCAAATAAAGTGTCGTATAAACTATCTCCAAGCACAGGCATCGGATCAATAACGCCAGCAAATTTACCATTAACTTTTATAAAATTATGAGTACCAAAATCCCCATGAATTAATTTTTTATCAAATTTATAATCTTCTAATATTTTTACTTGATTTAGCACAATAGAATTATCTGGAATATAAGCCGCTAAGGTTTCAGAAGAATCAGCTATTTCATCAAGTAAAAATTTAGACCACGTTGAAATTTCTTCATAAAGGTAGCCATATCCATAATAAGTTACAGGCTTATAATTACTTGTAATGAAAATAATATTTTCTAAAAAATCATCAATATCATCAACTTGTTTCATGATATTTCCTTGAATGAAGTCATAAACAGCAAATCTATATGAAGGATCAAAATAAATAATTTTTTGCATTTTAGTACTAGGATTTAAACTTAGAAACTTGATTTCAGCTTTTATTGCATAAGGAGTACTTCTCTTAATCAAGTATTTGTTGTTTAGCAAAATTACATGACTTGAAACACCATCTGTAAAATACTTGTGGCTTTCATAAGGTACATTTAATAGTTTTAAAACAAATTCAATTATATTTTTATCTATTTTATAATCAATATTCATAATTTACCTCTAGATATATTTTAAAACTCCTTCTGGATAGATAATTTTTTTACCAGACTTAAAATCATCAATATCTACCCATACAGCATTATACTCATCAGCTTCATCCTCAATTTCATATTCATCTTTGTAAGTATCCTCTGGAATTTCTATAGAATAAAGAAACACGATTTCATGACCATTTTTTCCTTGATAGGTAAAAATATTTTCTGTTACACCAAGAAGTTTTTTTACAGTAATATCTGCATTGATTTCTTCCTGAAATTCTCTTTTTACAGCATCTTTACTTGTTTCGCCAAATTCGATACCTCCTCCTAAAGCACGGTAAAAGGTTTGTTTCTTTACTTTGTCATATCCTATACCGACTAAAATTTTTTTACCTTTTTTAGCTATGCCTAAAGCTATAGGACGAATAGAATCAGATTTAAACATTTTATACACTCTCCTTTGTTTAGTTCATGGTTTAATTATTGAAAAATATATTTAAGCTTTTGTTGTAAAACATATGGGGATTATGCTTGCCAATTAAATTATGTTATTAGTGTAGCATATAGAAATGTAGAACACAAGAAAAATAAAAAAATATTGAAATTAGACAATAAAATGATATAATGATTGTATGTAAAGAAATAGATATATGTATTAATGTATCAAATATTATTGAGTATATGGAGGTCAAAAGTGAATAAAGAAGCGGGACTAAAATCAATATATGAATTACGAAATTATAAATTTGTTATAGAGAGTTATCAAAGAGGATACAGGTGGGACTCTAAACAGGTTACAGAACTATTAGAAGATTTGTTAGAATTCCAAAAAACAGGAAATAATTTATATTGCTTACAACCAATTATAGTTAGAAAAGTTGATGAAAACAAATATGAATTAATAGATGGACAACAAAGACTTACAACTATATATATATTACTTAAATTTTTAAAACAAGAAGAATATTTATATGGGATAGAGTACAAAAGACCTAATAGTAAAGAATTTTTAGAAAATATTGAAAGTGAAGAAAATATAAACAATCTGGATTTTTATTTTATGAAAAATGCGTATACAACAATTAAAAAATGGTTTCATGTAGTAAGTGAAAATGAACAGACGGGAAATTTAAAGGGAAGGTTTATATCATTACTTTTGGAAAATGATAAGAATGTAAGATTTATTTGGTATGAAGTAAAGGATAAAAATATTTCATCAGAAGAGATTTTCACAAGAATAAATGTTGGTAAAATTCCATTAAATGATGCAGAGCTTATAAAAGCAAAATTACTTTATGATGTAAAATCAGAAAGAAAAGAAGAAAAGTATTTAAAACAAATAGAAATAGGAAGCGAATGGGATACAATAGAAAAAGATTTGCAAAATGATTCTTTTTGGAGATTTTTAGTAAATTATAAAAAAGAAAAATCAAATAGAATAGAATATATATTTGACTATGTAGCAAAAGAAGCGGAAGAAAAACAAAATAGTAAGAATAATAAATCCAAAAATATAACTGAAAACGAAGAGTACTCTACTTATGAAAAAATAAGTCAATTAATGCAAGAACAAATAGTAAATAAAGATAATTGGTATACAGAAGAAAAGGATTTTTGGGATAATAATGTAAAAAAATATTACTATATTTTTAAAGATTGGTATAAAGATACTGAAATATATAACTATATTGGTTTCTTAAACTTTTATAATAATAAAGAAGGTAATACGTACAAACTTATTAAAGAATATGAAAATTGTACAGAAAAAACAAACTTTAAAGCATACATTAAAAATCTAATAATAAAAGATGTTATAAATGATGTAGAAAATTTGGATGATTTAGATTATGAAGAAAACGGAGAGCAATTAAAAAAACTACTTATTTTATTTAATATATTAACATTAAATAAAATGCAAGAAAAATTTCCATTTGAAAAATACAAAAAAGAGGAGTGGTCACTTGAACATATTCATCCTAGAAATATTAAAAGTATGGGAAATGATAAAGAAAAATGGAAATCTTTGTGTGATGATGAAATAATAACTATAAAAGATTTTATCGAATTATTTAAAAATAGAAATGATAAAGAAAAATTTGAATTATATAATAACATTTTAAGAAAAATGGAAGAACTAAGACGAAATATAGAAAATAAAAAAGATGCAGTTATTCTAGAAGAATTCGAAGCAATTAAAAATTTATCAAAAAATGAATATGGAGAAGAATTTATGAATTCAATTGCAAATTTAACTTTATTAGATAAAGATACAAATAGTAAAATAGGAAATAATTTTTTTGATACCAAAAGAAGAGAATTAATTAATGCAGAAAAAACAGGCGTTTATATTCCAATATGTACAAAAAATGTATTTTTGAAGTTTTATAGTAAAAATCCAAATCATATTTATTTTTGGACAAAAGAAGATAGAGAAGATTATAAAAATGCATTAAAAGAAGAATTACAAAAATTTGTCGAAAGTGAGAGTGAAAGTGAAAATAATGAATAATACTGTATTAAGTGAAGAAACATATAGTTTTTGGAAACTAATAAATAAATACAAAATCACAATTCCTATGATTCAAAGAGATTATGTTCAAGGAAAAGAAGTTAAAAGAATAAACGAAATAAGAGAAAAATTAATAAATAACATAAAATTAGCAATACAAGGAGAAAAATTATTAGACTTTGATTTTATATATGGAAGTACGAAAATAAATGAAGATAATGAAGAAGAACTATCATTATTAGATGGACAGCAAAGAATTACAACATTATTTTTATTACATTGGTATTTTGCAAAAAAGGAATGCAAAATGAATGATGAAGTAAAAAATATTATGCATAATTTTTCTTATCAAAATAGAGTTAGTTCAAGAGAATTTTGCAAAAGTTTAGTGGATAAAGAAATAAAAATTGAGAAAAATAAAAAAATAAGTGATTTAATAAGACAGAAAACATGGTATTATTCTGAATGGAATAATGATCCTACAGTAAAAAATATGCTTAATATGCTTGATTGTATCCATGAGAATTTTTATGAATATGAAGCTTTCGATAAGTTGATTGACGAAAATAATAGTCTTATCACATTTATGTTTATACCACTTGAAAAATTTAATTTAACAGATGAATTATATATAAAAATGAATTCTAGAGGAAAAAAATTAACAAATTTTGAAATATTTAAGTCTAAAATTTTAGAAATAATGAAAGAACAAAACGAAAAAGAATTATTAGAGGAATTTTCAGAAAAAATCGAATCAAGTTGGGCTGATTTTTTCTTTAGTTATAAAAAAGAGAATGAAGAAACATTTGATGAAATTTTTATGAGATATATTTATTATATTACCGAGATGATTTATGCTACAAAGATAAGTACTAAAACTCAATATGACAATGAAAAAGATTCACCTTTTGATTATTCAAAAAAAGATTTAAATTTAGATTTAAAATTGGTAGAAGAAACTTATAAAGATAAAAATAATATTAAATTATTAATTAGTATATTAAATATATGGAAAAATAAAGAAGAATTAACTGAAGATATTAATAACGCATTTAGTAGTAAATATTCAGAAGGAAAGGTAATGTTATTTGACTCAAATGAAAAAACAAATTTATTTGAAAATTGTATTTATTATGAAAATTTTGAATGGTTAAATAGAATATTGTTATTTTCCTTCCTATTAAAGAAAAGTAAAAATAAAAATGATAATAATTATGATGATATAAGAATTATAAGAAATATATCTTTAAACATAAGATCATTTTACAGATCTCAAGAAAGTTATACTCCAAATATTCGTTATTATATGTTAAGAGATTTATTTAATATTTTCGAAAAAATAATAGATGAGGAAGATCCATATTTATATTTATTGAATGAAAGTTTCATTTCAAGAGGAGAGTATATTTTTCCAGAAATAAAAAAAGCAGAAATTATAAAAAGAAAACCAGAATTAAAAAAAGTGATTTTTGAATGTGAAGATACCAATTCAACAAAGGGAAATTTGGTAAATTTAATAAATTTAATAGAAAAATATGAAGATAAAGTGATTAAACTGATAAAATTTTTTAATGATAAATCTCATTATCCATTAATTTTGAGAACGATGCTATCATTTGATAACTATGGAATATATATTGGAAAGGGAAATAGATATTTCTATGGAAGTAGTAACTCGATATATGATGTATTAACATATTCTAATAATAATGAAATACAAAGTAAAATACAAATTATTTTGGAAAAGATCTTTGAAAAAGTACAAAGTAATATTGATATAGATATAGAAAAATTGTTCATTAATACTATTAAAGAAAATATGAAAGAAATGGAAAAAAATAGTTGGAGATATAATGTGGTAAAATATGCAGAAATTTGGGAATTGAGCTATGAAAGAATATTTAATAAAAATAGTGAAATAATATATACTTTTGCATTAAATAGTGATGATGCAAATATTTCGTCATTTTCAAAAAAGGCAATAAATAGTAGACATATTAATCCATATTATAAACCACTATTGGCAAAATATAATTTAGAAAAACAAAAAGAATGTTATAGTACAAAAGATGATAATGGAAAGATTATATTAAATAATAATATAGTTATTAAAATTATAGAAAGTAGTTTTCAAGTTTCTTCCAATGTGAAAAAGGAAGAAATTAAAAAAGTTTTTATTGATAATAAAATAGATGAAGATGGAAACATATTTATAAAGTTTAATATAAATTGTGATTATATAGAGCAATTAGAACAAATAATAAATAAGATTTCTACATTATAAGGATAATGTTAAGATTGATATTAATACGTTTTAAGAGATAAAAAAGATATTAAAAGAGTTTTATAATATATTAAATAAAAACAACTACATTATATGACCAGTGAAATTGAAAAACTCCTTATTACAAATTATAATTAAAAAGATGTAATAAGGAGGAATTTTTATGGTTAATGAATATATTTTAGATGCAAAAGATGAAGCAATAATAAACGGATTAGATAATTTATTTGGAGTTGTTCAAAATAAAGAGGTATTAAGGAATATTATAATATTTTCAAAATTAAAAAGAGATGATGAAATAAACACAGGAAATTTTAATATTATTATAAGAAATAATTCCGACTATAATTTATTAGAAGATTTTCTAAGAATATGTACCAAGCTATTTGTTAAAAATAATATTATAGAAAATGATAAAATATATTTTTTTGGGGAAAATGAAGATAAATGTAAAGGCAGAAAAAATAATGATATTTGGAATATAGAATTAAAAAATAATGAAAGTTTAATTGTTTTTAAGTGTAACTCATTTTATATAAACTATAAAAGAGATAGAAATAAGATTGAAAAATTAATTAAGAAATATCCAAATAAAATATTTATATTTGAAGATACAAATTATTGTGAAGGCGAAATGGATGCAGAACTAGGAAATATTGCAACTTGGAGAATGACAATAGAAAAAATTTCTTTGGATGATAAAATAATATACTGTAAAAATATATTAGATAAAAATAAAATAAAATATAGAAATCAAGATATAAGAAATTTTTCGGAACAACCATTTTGGAAATTAAAACCTAACCTTTTGCAACTAATGGTTGAATGCAAGGCTAATAGGATTGAAAGTGTAAATAGTGAAATGTTTAGGAAAAAAGGTGAAAAATATAATATAAAACCAATAAGAAAAAATAATACAAAAAGTAGTAAAAAATCTGCAAAAGCAGATCTAGAAGAGCTTATAGGTCTTGATGAAATAAAAAGTGAAATAAGAAAAATATTAAATTATGTAAGTTTAAATAAAGAAAGAGGTAAAATGCCTACTTTACATATGTGCTTTTATGGAAATCCTGGAACAGGAAAAACAAGTGTTGCAAGAGTTATAGGAAAATTATTTGCAGAAGAGGGAATATTACCAGGGAATGGCGATTTCGTAGAAGTTCATGGAAGAGATTTAGTTGCAAAATTTGTAGGCTGGACTGCTCAAAAAGTTCATGAAGTAGTTGGAAAAGCTATTGGAGGGGTTTTATTTATCGATGAAGCATATAGTTTGATTTCTAGAGGAAGAGGGGGATTTGAATCAGAGGCAATAGACACTTTAATAAAAGAAATGGAAGATCACAGAGATGAAATTTGTATTATATTAGCTGGATATACTGATGAGATGAAAGAGTTATTAAAAGAAAATCCTGGCTTTGAAAGTAGAATACAGTTTAATATTGATTTTCCAGATTATACTGCAAATGAATTGTTAGAAATTTTTAATGAATTGAGTAAAAAAGAAAAGTATTGTATATCTAATAATTGCAGAGAAATATTATTAGACCACTTTAATAAAGTTAGAAGTCAAAAAAATTTTGGAAATGGTAGATATGTTAGAAACATTTTTGAAAAAATAAAATTTGAACAAGCCGATAGAGTTATAAGAACGAATTGCAAAAGCATGAATAGAATAACAAAAAGTGATGTTCAGAATGCATTGATACAAGTTCAAATGAAGCAAGAAAATAATTGTGTAAGAAAAATGATAGGTTTTTAAGGCAACAAAATAATCAAATGATATAATAAAGAAAATGTTAGAATTTGAAAAATATAAAATACTTAACAAGAAAGCAAAAATGAAAATAGAAGAAAATTAATTTTTATTTTACTTTTTCTTAAAACATTGAAGTAATTAATATTAAAGAAAAGTTATTCGAAATATTTTTTAACAGAATATGATATTGTAATAAAAAATTTATACTTTATAGAAGTATTTTATATACATAATCTTTTATCTACATAATTTATTTGCGAAGATGAAATTAAATAAAATAAAAAAACTCATAACCCGAAGGTCGTAAGTTCGAGTCTTACCCCCGCAACCAAAGCATATATCGTTACAGCTATCTAAACTGTAGCGATTTTTTATATTCTCCAATTAGTTTACAATAATGCTTAAAAATGGCATTATTATGTAGAATTGGGGAAAAGTTGGGGAAGAAATTCTCAAAAAACATTGATATTTCTAATAAATTTTCAGTAAAAGACTATGGGAAACCTAATTTTATATTTAGTAGTCTTTTACTTTTTTTATCGTGAAAAATTTAATGACTTTTAAAATCACTTTAGTGAAATTTGAAAAAAGATTTTAGACTAGTTCTTTTGTAGTAACAAGTTTTGTAATACATTTCCTGCATTTCTATTATGAGAAATAATAGGGTGTACATAGAAATTAAATGTTGTTGTAATTTGTGCATGACCTAATCTTGCTGCTACTACTGCTACATCAATATTTTGTGATATTAAAAGTGTAGCATTTGTGTGTCTTAATCCGTGAAAATTAATTACAGGTAGTCCTATTTGTGCTACATATTTTACAAACCATTTGCTAATTGTAGAAGGGTGCATAGGTTTGCCATCAGCCTGTACAAATAACCTATTAGAATTTGTCCATAATTCGCCGTAGAACGATTTTTGTTCATCATACCATAACTTATATTCTTCAAGTAAAGAAACGACGAAATCAGGAATTGCTACTTCTCTAATAGAACTTTCTGTTTTTGGTGTTTTTGTAAATACACCTTTGTCTGCTAAATATTGACTAGAACGATTTATACTTACTATACCAGTTTTAAAATCTACATCTTGCCATTCTAATCCCATAAGTTCTCCGAGTCTTACACCAGTAAATATTGTTAAGATGATTGCAACTTTGTATTTAATTTGTTCTTCACTAAGTTCTGTTAGATTTTCTAGTAGTATTTTACATTGTTCATCATCGTAATATCTTCTTTTAGGTTTCATTGCTTTAGGTGGTTGAACTCTTTCTGCTGGATTAGATACAAGTAATTGCCAATATATAGCTTTGTGTAGCATTGCACGAAGTAGTCTGTGATGTTCTAATATTGTCTTACCAGATAAAGGTTTTAAAGTTTTCTTACCATTGTTACTTTTCTTTCTAACTAATTGTGTATCTCTACTTAATAAATCATAAAATTGCATAATATCTGTAGGTTTTATTTTATTAATATAGAAATGTCCAAAGTAGGGAAGAATTCTTGTTTCTAACATTCTGCAATATCTTTTATATGTTGAAGGTGCAAGTTCTTTTGAACCATAATCTCTTTTCCATATTTCCGTGAATTCAGAAAATTTAAGAGATTTTCCTTCAATTACAAGACCATTTTGAACATCAGCAACAAATTTAGCAAGTTCTATTTGAGCATCTTTTTTAGTTCCGTGTATTGTTTTTGTATGCTTAATTAGCTTCCCATTTAGGTCATAGCCATTTGTACATACTAACCTGTAACTATCTTTTCCTCTTTTTTCAATACTCCCAGCCATTACCTTTTTCACCTCCTTTCAGGCATAACTATGGGTGGGAGAGATTATATATATTGTTAACAATATAAATTATATAACAGATGACAACAAAATGCAATAGTAATAAAAAATTATATACAATAAGATTAGAAAATATAAAAAGTTTATGCCCAAATTATGGTATATTATTGATTTTTTGTAAAAAAATATGATATAATTTGAATACGAAAACAAAATATAATAATAATAGGAAGGAAAAATGAATTATCAAATTAGAAAAGAATTATATAAACAAATTATTAAAAAAAGAAATAGACCATTGATTACGTATGTAACATCAATTAGACCAGGAATGTCAGGATCTATGTCTCAAGATGTTATTCCAATTATAATAGAACATATAAATAAAATACCAAAAAGTAATAATGGTATTGATATATTGATATTAAGTACAGGAGGAGACCCAATAGTATCATGGAGAATAATTTCTTTGCTTAGACAAAGATTTGAAAAGGTTGGTGTGATAATACCATATATGGCTTATAGTGCAGCGACTTTATTAGCATTAGGAGCTGATGAAATACTAATGCATCCGTATGCTAATTTAGGACCAGTAGATTCTCAATTAGTAATTCAAAAGCCAAACCAACCACCTGAAGTATTTGGATATGAGGATATGAAAAAATATATCGAATTCACAAAGGATATAGGGATTAGTGATCAAGACTTAATACAAAGGTGCTTTGAAAGGTTAACAAATGATGTTGGAACAATTAAAATAGGGATAGCAAAAAGGGGATCGCAATTAGCTCTATCAATGAGCGAAAAATTGTTAAACTTACATATGACTGACTCTGCACAGGCTAAAGCAATATCAGAAACTTTAAATACGGCTTTTTATCATCATGGTTATCCATTATCTTTAACAGAAGCAAAAGATATTGGATTAAATATAATTGATATTGATAATGATATGGAAAATATCATGTGGGAAATATGTAATAGTTTCTCTTCAGAAATGAAATTTAAAGAAGCGTTTAATCCAAATAATATAATTATGGAAAACATGAGGAATAATCCTATAACCATAGGAAAAATTAATCAAATATCAGAAGACGGAAAAATCGTGCTAGTGGAATCTGAAAATGGTTCAAGTTGTTTAAATGCTAAAGCTGAAATTACGTATGCCGTACTTCAAAATTTGAATTTATCTAGTAATACAATTCAAACAATTGGTTCATGGAAAACAGAAATGGAAGGAGAAAAATAGTATGATAAGTATACAAGACTATTGTATAACAAATAATATCAATAGTATATCTTATAATATTACTAAAAAGTCAATGATGATAGACTCAAAAAAAACAGTATCTAGAACTAATAAGATAGATGATCCTCAAATAATAAAAAAAATTCATAAAATTATAAAAAAGTAGATATAATATATTATATCTACTTTTTTAAGGAGTTTTATATGTATAGTGATTATTTTATGCCTCTTAATAAAGAAAGTATTTTACACGAGTATGGAGAAAATAAAACAATAGAAATTGCTTTGATTATACAAGAACAAAAAATAAAAAATAAATGTAATATATATAGTATAATTTCAGAAAATTTAAATTATAAATAATAAGTTACTAAAATAAAAAAGTATATGAAAAATAGTTTTATATACTTTTTATAATTTTACTCATCAAAATGAATCATTTATTTATCTTGTTCATCTACCCATTTTGCAAATTCCTCATTAGAGATTTTACCAGAGCATACATCCTTATATTTTTGTTTTCCAGTTTTTCTATATTCTTCCAAATCTTTTTGATACATAGTTATTTCAGGATTTCGTTTAGCTCTAAGTTGCTTTCTACTTCCAATTTTTCTATATTTATCATATGTTGTATCATTTTCTTTTTTTCGTTTTTGATATTCTTTATTTCCAATATCTTTGCAAGTCATATTATCTTTCGTGATTCTATCGCAGTAAGTAACGGTCTCTTTATGAGTTATAAAGTATCTTCCACAATTACCGCATATTTTAATATGCATTTTATTTACAGCAACTACATTGAATAAAGTAATATAAAAACTTGTAAACAAATTAGTAGTTTCAAATTGTTGAAGACTATTAAGTTTTCTACCAGTAGGATCAATTTTTTCAATAGTAGAAATCAAAAAATTTATATCTTCAGGTCCAATTAATTCTTTTCTTATAGGAAAGTCATTATATTGATAATCCAATAAATCTGTTGAATGAAAGTCTTGTTTAAATTCAGCAAAAGTATTTTGATATAATTGATTATATAAGAAAAATATTTGTTTATGGGTTAAATATTTCATATCAAAAGGATTATCAATACTATAGACAAAATTAATACATTTTTTAAAAAGACTTTGGTAATATATTAAGTTTCCCTTTTCCTTATCATAGTATTTTTTAGCTATTTCAATTATTTCATTTACAGGATATAAAGTATCTAATTCAATATTCTTAATATCTATATCATCTAATTTATCTATAAAATAATCAAAAAAATTTATAAAAAACAATAAATAATCATTAAATACATCAAAGTTATAGCTTATAAAATCCAATAAAGACAGATCATAGTGTTCAACAGCAGACGTTGGCTCAAAAACTATATAACCTTTTAAATCTTCTACAGTATCTTTAAAAGAAAGAGGAACAGATTCAACAGTTTTATCAATTTCCACTATTGATTTTAATTCACTTATTATTTTTTCTTTTTCTGATTCAGAAGTTACTTTTTCAAGTTCTAAAACTAATTGTTTAAATTTTTCATCAGGTGGAATAGTCCTTAAATTTGCTAAATATTTATTATTAGTTTTGCTTATAGGTTTACTCAAATAAGCTCCAGAAGTATGGATAAATATTTGAGCAAAATATGAAGCATCAAAAGAAATACCTATTTTATTTTTTCTTTCCATATATAATCTCCTTTGTTAACAAATCACAAAAAAACCAAAAGTTTTGATTTGATAACTGAATTATCTAAATTTAATAGGATTTTATCATAAAGCGTGGTAAAATTCAATTAGTTAACATGAAAAAACATATAAAACTTGCTAACTAAGATGAACAGCCTAATATACCTAATGAAAGGTGGTGATTTTATGGAACTACAAAAAGTACAAAGAACAACACTAACAATGAAAGAAGCAGCAGAGTATTTAGGAATATCTTACTGGTTAATTAATCAATTAGTAAGAAGAAAACAAATACCATGCTCCAAAGTTGGTGGAAAATTTCTATTTAGAGTTCAAGCATTGGATGAATATTTAAATAGAAAAGAAAAAGAATCAGTTAGTTACTAGCTAACAGGGAAAGAGAGGAAAGGAGGATATGTATGAATTACCTTGGTTTAAAACAGAAACTAATATTTTTTCAAACAGAAAGATTCAATTGATTTTAAAATTAACTGATGGAGATACTTATTTTAGAGTATGGATACAGCTAATTGCATTAGCAGTTGAATGTAATAACAAAGGAAGATTAGAAATAGGAGACAATAATCCTATGACAATAGAAAATTTTTCAAAGATTATGGGAAAATCTAAGAAAAAAATAGAAAAGATATTAAATAAGTTTCTAGAATTAGAAATGTTAATAAAAAAAGGGGATACATTTCTAATAAAAAATTGGGACAAGTATCAAAGTATTGAAAAGTATGAAAAATATCAAATGCAAAATAGAGAAAGACAAAAAAGATATCGTGAAAAATTAAAAAGTGAAAATGAAAAAAGTAACGTTATTCAAACGTTAAGTAACGGACAAGAAAAGAATACAAAAGATTTAAGAATAAGAAAAGAAGAAAATATAAGAGAGGAGAGCAAAAATGGTTTTAGAGAATATAAAATATAACGAAGTTATCCACAAAAAACTGAAGAAATGTGAATTTTGTGACAGAGAATTAAATCCAATTGGACTTGATTATTTATATGCTAATCTTTCTACAGATAATATTGAATATGAACGATGTACTTGTAAAAAAGCACAAGAATATTGGAAAGAGAAAGATAAACAAGACTACGAAATTGAAAAAAGAAAACATTTTAGAGAGATTATAAACAAGATATATAAACAAAATTATATTGGCATGAAATTTCAAAATCTGAACTTTGAAAATTTTAATTGTAATTATGAAAATGAAATGGCTATAGCAATTGCTAAAGATTATATAAATAAAAATATTACAAATGCAGATGACAATGGACTGATAATAATGGGCAAGTCAGGAGTTGGAAAAACACACTTAGCAGCATCAATTGCTAATAAATTAATTGAAAATGACAAGATAGTATTAATGGGAAGATTGACAACTTTATTAGATATGATAAAGGAAACTTTTAAAGATAATACGAAGTCTGAGAATGAATTAATTGAGTTATATTCAAATGTAGATATGATAATAATTGATGATCTTGGAACAGAAAAAATAAGTAACTGGGCATTAGAAAAATTATATACAATAATAGAAAATAGAAATGAAAATAGATTACCAATAATTATTACAACAAGATTTGATAAGCAAGGATTAATTGAAAGATTTAGCAAATGTCAGGATGAGCAATTGGTAGATGCGATTATCTCAAAATTGTATCAAATGTGTTATGGAGTAACACTAAAAAATATAAAAGAAAAAGCTAGCACAAGCGACCAAACTAAATGCTAACTTAAATGATTGTAACTATATTTTAATACAAAAAATTGAAAAAGTAAATAGAAAAAAAGAAAGGATTTGATAATATGAAGGTTTATAAAGAGTATAAAGAAATAGAAATAAAAGATATAAAAGGAGTTAAATGTAACAGAATTTGTAGCAGAAATTTAGAAAAGGTTTGTAGATATATGGAAGCCATAAAAATGAATAGAATTAAGAAACCATTTGAAATTATTCAAAAAGAAAATGGATATTATATTTTTAGAGATGAAGCAAGATTAGTAGCAGCGAAAGCAGTAGGATATGACAAAGTTCCATGTTTAATAAGAGATATAAAACAAGAAATCTTATTAAGAAAAATAAATAGAATATTTAAAATAGAAGATGAAAATTATGAAGTAAAAGGTAATATGAATGATGAAGAAAGATTGAATTTTTACAAAAATAATTATTATAAATTAAATAATTTATAATAAAAAATAAGGAGAAAAGTACTTGGATTTTAATAGAAAAAGTCCAAGTATTTTTCAAAATATCGTGTGCATTTGATAGAAAAAAGTAATAATTTTAGTACTAAAAAGAAGAATATTGTTGTCCTAACAAGCAATGAATTTCGTCAGCTCGAAATTCTATATGGGGAAATTCCCCAATCCCCTTTTTAAAGAGAGGAGAAATCAAATGGCAACAACAAAAATATGGAAGGTACAAAAAAGATTAGATCATGTAATTAACTATGCAACAAATAAAGAAAAAACAAAAAATAATTACAGCAAATATGGAATGGATGAGTTTGATAGTATTAGACAAGTAATGGCTTATGCAACTAATCCAGATAAAACAGAAAAACAATTTTATACTACAGGGATAAATTGTGAAATAGAAGATGCAGTTAAACAAATGCAATTTGTAAAAATATTTTATGGAAAAGAAAATGGCATATTAGCGTTTCATGCATATCAATCTTTTAGTGAAGGAGAAGTTACTCCAGAAATTGCTCATGAAATCGGAGTAAAACTTGCAAATGAAATGTGGGGAGACAGATTTCAAGTTGTAGTATCTACTCACTTAAATACTCAACATATTCATAATCATTTTGTTATCAATTCAGTTTCATTTAAAGATGGGAAAAAGTATTATAGTAATTTTACTAATACAGCATTATTAAGAAAAATATCAGATGAAATATGTGAAGAATATGGCTTAAGTGTTTTAAAAGAAAATACTTGTAAATCTGGAATCAATTTTGAAAATTTTTATAAAAAATCTATGAGAGATTCAGATTATTATAAATTTGCAAAAGAAGATATAGATTATGCTATAGAACATTCTTGGAGTTATAAAGAATTCTTAAAAAGATTAAAAGAAATGGGATATGAAGTATATTTTAGAGCTAATAAAATTAGTGTGAGAAGGTATCCACATAAAAGAAATATTAGAATAGAAAGAGCATTTGGAGAAGAATATTCTATTGAAAATATTCAAAATAAAATTTGTAGTAGATATCCAAGTAGAGAAGAAGTAATAAAACCTAAAACTTATGATAGAAGATTATTTTATAAAGGTAGTACAAAGAAATTAAGAAAACCTAAAGGAATAATTGCTTTATATTATTACTATTGCTATTTATTAAAAGTATATCCAAAGAAAAAATTAAACTATAAACTTACTCCAAAGATGAGAGCAGAAGTAAAAAAGATGGACAAGTATTCAAAACAAATTAGGTTTATATGTAAGTATAAGTTAGAAACTATAAATGATGTAGAAAATTTAAAAGAACAGAAAAAAGAAGAGTTGCAAAAGATTTTGAATACAAGAAATAGGTTGTATTATAAAAGACAGAAATTAGATAATGAAAGTGAAAAAGATGTTATCACTAAAGAAATAATTAGTGTTACTTCTGTTGTAGACAAAATTAGAATAGAAACTAAGTTATGTGATGAAGTCAGTGATAATTCTAAGATGATGAAAGAGCAGATAAAAGAAATGAAGGACAAGGAACAAGAAAAAATAAATGTAAAAGAGAAAAAGAAAAACAAGGATAAAAAGAAAGATAAAAGCAAGTAGAACTGATGCAGAAATGTATCAGTTCTACTTGCTTTTGGTGTTCTAAATAAAATATAACTAAAAAACTTGACAAATAATTAAAATTGTGTTATAAGATGTTTAGAACAAATGAGAGGAGGCTTATATGAAGCTGGAAGATATTGCAAATGTATATATTGGAGTAGTTCTTAAAAGAAAAGAAGCTGTATATAAAGGAATAAAAACGAATAAATATAAAGTTTTCAATATAAGATGCTACGAGGAAAATATAGAATATGATGATTTCTATAGCATGGAAAATTTAGGTGAATATGTTACGCAAAAAGGAGATTTGATTTTTAGACTTTCTTTACCTAGTAAAATCATATTAGTAGATGAAAAAACAGAAGGACTATTAATTAATAACTTATATTGTATTATAAGATGTAATAATAAAAAAATAAAAAATGAATTTTTAAAATGGTTTCTAGAAAGTAAAGAAGCAAGTAGGCAATTAGAAACAATTATTATAGGAACTGCTGTCAAATCAATTCCAGTTGCAAAACTGAGATTAATAGAAATTCCAAATGTATCATTTAAAGAACAAGAAAAAATATCAAAATTAATTTCAAATTGGAATAAGCAAAAAGAATTATATAATCAAATGATAATAGAGAAAGATAATTATTATAATTCAATAGTAAACAAAGTATTAAATGGAGGTAAGAAATAAAATGAACGAAAAACAATTACAGGATAAAATAAACGGAACAATTTGGTCAGCTTGTGATACTTTAAGAAGTAGCATACCAGGAGGAAATTATAAAGATTATGCATTAGTAATGCTATTTGTTAAATATTTAAGTGATACATATAAAGAAGAAAAAGAAAAAGCAAATAAAATGTACAAAGGTAATCAACAAATGATAGAAAGATATCTTTCTAGAAGTAAATTTATATTAAAAGAAGAATGTACATTTGACTATTTATATAATAAAAGAAATGAAGAGAATATAGGGGAAATTATAAATAAGGCATTAGAAACAATAACAACTTTAAATGGAGTAAAATTATTAAATTTATTTGCAGGTGTTGATTTTAATAGTGAAGTTGTATTTGGAAAAAAGAAAGAAAAAAATGCAATATTAAAGACTTTGTTATCAGATTTTAATAATGAAGATATTGATTTAAGACCATCTAAAATAGGAAATTTAGATGTAATAGGAAATGCTTATGAATATTTAATTGCAAGATTTGCTGGAGATTCAGGTAAAAAAGGTGGAGAATTTTATACACCAGCTGAAGTTTCAACATTACTTGCTAAGTTGGTTGAACCTAAAGAAAATGACAGAATATATGACCCAGCATGTGGATCAGGCTCACTATTATTAAAAGCAGTTAAAGAAGTTAAAGATAAAAAGGTTAGTGTGTATGGACAAGAAAGCAATAGCTCAACATATAATTTATGCAGAATGAATATGTTTTTACATGGAGTTAATGATGCACATATTGAATGGGGTGATACTTTAGCTAATCCATTACATTTGGAAAATGATGATTTAATGAAATTTGATGTAATAGTGTCTAATCCACCATTTTCTTTAGACAAATGGGCTAAGGGATTTGAAATAGGAAACACTGAAACGATAAGAGAGGGAAAAAAGAAAGATACATTTAAGATGGAAGCATCAATGGATCCATATAATAGATTTGTTTATGGAGTACCTCCAAAAAGTATAGGAGATTATGCATTTGTACAACATATGTTAAAAAGTTTAGCAGATGATGGACGAATGGCAGTTGTACTACCTCATGGAGCATTATTTAGAGGTGCATCTGAAGGAAAGATAAGAAAAGGGATATTGGAAGATAATTTAATTGATGCAGTTATAGGATTACCAGAAAACTTATTTTATGGAGTTTCAATACCAGCTACAATAGTTGTGTTTAAAAAGAATAGAACTAGAGATGATGTATTATTCATTGAAGCAAGCCGTGAATATGAAAAAGGTAAAAATCAAAATACATTAACGAAAGAAAATATCCAAAAAATATTAGATACATATGAAAATTACAAAGAAGTTGAAAAATATTCTCATATTGCAACTATGGACGAGATTAAAGAAAATGAATACAACTTAAACATAAAAAGATATGTGGATACTTTTGAAGAGGAAGAAGAAATAGATATAGAAGAAACAAAGAAAAACATAGCTAAAATAAATAAAGAACTTCAAGTATTAGAAAAAGAATTACAAGAATCATTAAAAGAATTGGGGGTATAAAAGGAGAAAAATATGACTAACATGAACAATAAAGAAGTTGCAATACATGTAAAAGGTGGATTTTCAGAAAGAAAAGGTATAAAGAAATTTTCTGAAGTTGTGCAGACTAATAGTTTAGATAATAGAACTAGGAATAAATTGTATAATCAAGTTTATGAATTGTTAACAGACGAAGATAATAATTTTAAAGCAAATATTGTAAAATATATTTATATAGAAATTTTTTCATTATCAGTCGATGAAATTCCAATGGATGAATACGGATTTTTTGGTGATTGGGAAGAAATATTGGGAGTGATAAAAGATATATTTACTAAAAATGAATATAATGAAGTTTTTGACTTTATAGAAGGTATTATAAATGGAATAAATTATTGTCAATATTATCATTACAAAAAAGAATGTTTTATTGAAAATATAAATTCAGTATTTTTAGAAGAAAATGTAAATTATAGAATTATAGGAGACAATATAACTGATATAATAGACGAAGAACAAATAAAGAGTATTCAGGCTACATTAGATAATCCATATAAAGAAGTTTCAAGACATTATGCAAAAGCAATAGAGCAATTATATAGTGTCAAGGATTTTGACAATTCTATTAAAGAGTCTATATCTTCGGTAGAAGCAATGTGCCAAATTATTACTAAAAAAAATGATGCTACATTAGGTGAAGCATTAAAGTTACTAAAAGCTAAGATACATCCAGCAATGAAAAGTGCTTTTGAAAAAATATATGGATATACAAGTGATGCGAATGGAATAAGACATGCGAATGGATTAGGTGAAGGAGATTCAACATTTGAAGAAGCAAAATATATGTTGATTAGTTGTTCAGCATTTGTAAATTATTTAAAAGAGAATTTTGAAGAAGGAATATAAATATGAGTGAATGGAAAAAAGTAAAATTAAAAGAACTAATAAAAGAAGTTAATGAAAGAAATAAAGATGAAAAAGTTAAAACAGTATTAAGTGTTACGAATTCAAGAGGTTTTGTGAGTCAAGAAGAATATTTTGAAGGCACAGTCCATAGTGCTAATATATCAAATTATAAAATAGTAAGAAAAAATCAATTTGCATATAACCCATCAAGAGTGAATGTAGGTTCCATTGATATACTTAAAGATTATGAATATGGTGTTTTAAGTCCAATGTATGTTGTTTTTGAAGTAGATATTACTAAATTGTTGCCTGATTATTTTAAGTACTATTTTCAAACCAATAGATTTTTTGAAAATGTAAAAAACAATACTCAAGGTAGTGTAAGAAATAGTCTGAGTTTTAGAGCTTTAGCAGATTTTGATTATTTATTACCACCGATAGCAGAACAAGAAAAAATAGTTAAAATATTGAGAGATGCAGATTCTATTATTGAAAAATATGGATTATTATTAGAGGAAAAGAAACAATTTATTAAATCTCAGTTTATAGAAATGTTTGGGAATCCTATTAATAATAGTAAAAAAATTAAAACAGAAGAAATGACAAATATATGTGAAATAATAGATGGCTATAGAGGTAGCAATTATCCTAAATCAGGAGAATTTTATGAAAAAGAATACTGTTTGTTTTTAAATGCAAAGAATGTTACGAATAATGGATTTTCTTTTGCAAATTGTATGTTCATAACAGAAAAAAAAGATAAATTGCTAGGAAAAGGCAAATTACAAAGAGGAGATATAGTATTAACAACTCGAGGAACTGTTGGGAATATTGCATTTTATACAGACGATGTACCATTTGATAATATGAGAATTAATTCAGGAATGGTCATATTAAGGATGAATAAAGAAAAAATAAATGAAGTATTTTTTATAGAACAGTTTAAGTTACAATTAGATAAAATTAAAAATAAAGTGGCAAGTGGTTCAGCACAACCACAATTACCAATTTCAAAAATGAAAAATATTAAAATTTTAATACCACCAATAGAAGACCAAAATAAATATGCAAATTTTATTAAACAAATTGATAAACAAAAATCTTTATTGGAACAACAAAAGAAAAATTATGAAAATTTAAAAAAGGGTTTAATGCAAAAGTTGTTAACAGGAAAGGTTAAAGTAAATGTCTAATTTTAAAATAAAAATAGATATGAAGAAAATTGAAAAAGATTTAAATAAACAATTAGAAAAAATTGCTTATGAACAACAAAAAGAGTTGATACTAAAAAATAAAATAGAAAAAGGTGATAATGAGATGACGATTTTACCACAAAAGGAAGAAGAATTATTACAAATTATTTTAAATAAATATGATGGAAATGAAGAAATGAATGTAAATGGAAATACAGAAGACTTACCAAAAAATATGCGTTTTGGACTAAAAGATATCTTTAACACATTAAAATTATATAACTATATTGCAGAATGGAATTTTTATATAGGAGGAGAATGGTTTGTAGTACTTAATCAAGAAGGAATAGACTATTTTGAAAAGAAAGGGATGAGGCAAGAATTGTTTGAAGAATTAGCAGATAATGAGAAGAAACTATTGAAAGAGATTGTAGATACAGAAGCAAATGGTGGAAACATTTCTGAGTTGTTAGCAAATAAAGTTGATTCAGACGAAAAAGATATAGTTAGGAGTGTTATAGGTTCGTTAAGAAAAAACGGACTATTAAATGTAAGTTGGGCTTCAGGTACAGTATATAATGCCAGTTTGACTAATCCAGGAAGAACTTATTTTGAAAGAGAGGAGAAATATTTAAAAAGAATGGAATCAAACAAAAGTAATATTTATAATTTTGGTGATATAAGCATCGATGGAGGAAATTTCGTAGCTGGAGATGTTGTAAATTCAGTATTAAAAGTAGATAGACATATTACACAAATAGAAAAAGAGATTGAAGAAAAAGCTGATGACAACGATAAAGAAAATTTAAAAACAATACTAGAAGATGCAAAAGAAATAATGGAAAATATAAAAAATAATGGAGTAATTGAAAAAAGAAAAGGATTCTTCAAAAAGTTAACAGAACATGCAAATAAATATGGATGGTTTTATGCAGAAATAGTTAATCTAATTGGAACAGCAGTTTTGACTAAAATTGGAGGATAGGAAATTTAATTTATGGGGGGCAAATTAAATGGAAGAAAAAATACCAGTAGTTAATGAAATGAATACAAGTCAAAGACCAGCTATAGAAGTATTACAAAAATTAGGATATAAATACATATCTGAAGAAGGAAATAAAAATTTAAGAAATAATATTTTAACAGATGTAATATTTAAAGATATATTAGCTAAAAAATTAAATGAAATAAATAGTTATGAATATAAGGGGGAAAAATATAAGTTTTCAGCAAGTACAATAGGACAAGCTATTAAAGATTTAAATGAAGATTTAGTAACAGGTCTTATTAGTACAAATGAAAAAATATATGATTTATTAACATTAGGAAAATCATATCAAGAAAATATGGTAGATGGGACTAAGAGATCTTTTGATATAAAATATATAGACTTTGAACATCCTGAAAATAACGATTTTTATGTTACAGAGGAATTTTCTGTTTTAAGAATGAATGGTAAAAACTATGCGACACCGGATATTGTTTTATTTATAAATGGTATACCATTAGCAGTAATAGAATGTAAAGATTCATCAATACCAATAATTCAAGCTATTTCTCAAAATATAAGAAATCAAAAGCCAGACTATATTCCTCAACTATTTAAATTTATACAAATAGTTATGGCAGCTAATAAAAATGAAACAAAATATGCTACTTGTGGTACGCCAGATAAATTTTGGTCAACATGGAATGAACAATATGTGGAGAAACAAAATGAATTATTAAATAAAACTGTAATTGGTAGACAAGTAACGAAGCAGGATAGGGACATAATTTCATTATTTGAAAAAGAAAGATTTTTAGAATTAATAAAAGACTTTATAATATTTGAAGCAGGAATAAAGAAAATATGTAGATATCAACAATATTTTGCTGTAAAAGCAATGTTAGAAAGAATAAAGCATGACAAAAAAGGTGGAGTTGTTTGGCATACACAGGGATCTGGAAAATCAATAACAATGGTATATATAACTAAAAAATTAATGGAAGATAAAGAAATACAAAATCCACGAGTAGTTATAGTAACAGATAGAGTAGATTTGGATAAACAAATTCATAAAACATTTAATAGAATTGGTGTAGAAGCAGCAAGAGCAACAACAGGGAATAATTTGACGGAATTAATTAAAAACGAAAAAATAAGAGTTATAACAACTGTTGTAAATAAGTTTGAAACAGTAGTAAAATCAGGAGTTTCAGTAGAAACGCCAAATACATTTATATTAGTTGATGAAGGACATAGAACTCAATATGGTGAAATAAATAGAAGAATGCAAGAAGTATTCAAAGGAGCAATATATATTTCATTTACAGGGACACCAATTATGAAAAGAGATAGAGATATATTTGATAAATTCGGAGGCTTGATACATAAATATTCTTTAGATGATGCTTTAAAAGATAAAGCTATAGTACCACTAATTTATGAAGGAAAAATGGTTGATCAAGAAGTTTCTAAAGAAGCTATTGATATGAGACTAGATATGTTAACAAGAAACTTGACTCCAGAGCAAAAAATGGAGGTAATGAAAAAATGGAGCAGATTTGAAAAAGTTGCTTCATCTGAGCAGAGATTGGAATTGATTGCATGGGACATAGCAAGTAATTACAATCAAACATTAAAAGGAACAGGTTTTAATGCAATGCTTGCATGTAACAAAAAGATAGAAGCAGTAAAATATTATAATATTTTTAGAGATGAATTTCCTGAATTAGAAATTGCAGTTGTAATATCACCTCCTGATATGAGAGAGGGAGAAGGAAGTATTGATGAAGATACTAATGATATTGTAAAAAAATTTTATATAAATGCGATTTCAAACTATAAAAACGAAGAGGAATATGAAGAGACTATAAAATCTAAATTTATAAACGGAGACATAGATATACTTATTGTCGTGGATAAATTACTTACAGGATTTGATGCACCAAAAGCATCAACATTATATTTAGACAAACAAATAAAAGAACATAATTTATTACAAGCTATAGCAAGAGTAAACAGACTTTGTGATGGAAAAGATTATGGTTATATAGTTGATT
>CAKNPW010000013.1 GCA_930990555.1 uncultured Clostridium sp.
CTTAATAATATTACAAAAATATTATTAAAATGTTCGTAAAACACTGTTGTCCAGTTGAAGCTCCAGAGGAAGAATAAATCACAATAGGGATTTGGGGACGTTCTTTAAAATCCCTATAAATTTTAAAGAACGTCTTATTCTATTAAATAATAATAATTTTCGTCTAAAATTTAATTTTTCAATTATAACTCAAAATTAATGTTTTATTATCTAATTTATTTATTAATTCTAAAATTTTTCCAACACACTAAAAATGAAAGAAAGGAGGCTTGATGTCTAGGATTGCTCGAAAAAATATTGTATCAAAGGTTATACATATTGTTACAAAAGGAATTAACCGCGAATTTATTTTTTATAAAAATGAATATAAAGAAAAGTATATTTCACTAGTTAATATTGCTATTAAAGAGTTGGCTGATATCAATTTAATTGCATATTGTATTATGGATAATCATGCTCATTTTTTGATATATGCTGAACAAATAAACAAAGTTGAAAAGCTTATGCGAAAGGTGAATACATCATATGCGATTTTTTATAATTTTCACGAAGAAAGAGAAGGATATGTATTTTCTAGTAGATATCATTCACAGCTTATAGAAAACGAGATACACTTGTTAGCTTGCATAAATTATATTCATAATAATCCAGTAAAAGCAGGTTTAACAGACAGGATGGAAAAGTATAAATACTCATCTTATCAATTATTTTTTTGCAGAAAAAAGAATTTCAAAATTTTATCTTCACTATTAGGAGATGATTGGAAAAATTTGTTTTGTAATAGTAAGAATATCGAAGATTATAATTTTATAGATGAGGAACTAAGAGATATAAAAGATGATAGACGAAAAATAGAGCAAATTATTAGTGAATTTTGTGATGAGAATAAAACTTCTATAGCACAAATTAAAAGATCTAATGATTTGATTATAAAATTAAAAAAATATTTAAATAAAAGGCATAGAGTAAGCAATAAGAGTATTTGCACTATATTAGGAATTGGAAAAAATCGAATTTCTTGGATAGAGAAAAGAGCAAAAAAAACAATAAAATATTAATTGATATAAAAATCGGGATTTTAAGGAACGTCCCCAAATCCCTATTGAATAAAGGTGATGTACAAATGAAAATAACTTGGCTAAATAGGAGAAAAAGTTTCGAAGAGATTAAGCCAAATAGAAAAATAAGATATGAACAGATTCTAGAAAGTTTGTGTTTAGGAAATAAAACTGCTAAAGAGATTGCGGTTGAACTATATGAGCAAAAATTAACAAATACAGATGAACGTAATGCAACAGCACCAAGGTTAACAGAGTTGGAAAAGTTTGGGTTTGTAGAAGCAACTGCCAAGAAGACTTGTAAATATACAGGAAAAACCGTTACTGTTTATAAAATAACCCAATTAGGGTTTGATGCTATAACTAAATGATAAATGTAATAAAAATTTAATATATTTTGTTAAACAGTATTCCGTAGGGAAAGAATGCGACAAGAAAAACTATATATTTACTAAATATAGTAAATAGTGTACAATTGTATTATGGAAAAGTACGGAAAGTAGAAAGGAATGATACAAAGTGCGAAAACATAAAACAATTGAAACTTTAAAGAAAAGCCATACTTTAAACCAACACAGAAACGCTAGAATTATTATAGTAGGTATAATGATAATAATCCTAACGATTTTATTAGTTTTAGGATTAATTTCGTATGCAAAAAATGGTGTAGAAAATACAACATTAAGCATTGTAACTAAAAATAGTGATAGTACAATGGCGCTTAGTGGAGCTAAATATACGATAAAAAGAATAACAACAGATGAAAATAATAATGAAGTAGAGGAAGATGCAAAAGATTATTATGGTAATTTAGTTGGAAATGAAGAAAATATAGATGGTACGATTTATAGAATTGTAGAAAGTGATGAAAACGGAGAAATAAATTTAGAATTACCAGTAGGTAAATATAGAATAACAGAAATAATAGCACCAACTGGATATAAATTAAATGACAATAATGCATATGATGTCGTATTAGATAAAAAAGGAGAATATTCTTTATTCTATACAAATAAGGAATGGGAGAAAATTTTCAAAAGCGAAGAAACAGAGTTAAATCCTTTAGATATAAAAGAAACAACAGGAGGGGAATACATTGCATTTGTAGAAGTAATCTCAAATTATACTGTACCAGCAGAGGATAAAGAAGATAACCAGCCAAGTGAATTAGGACTAGGAAATTATATATTTAGGTATAATGCTAACAATAAAATTAAAGAAATTGTATATTTATATATTAATCCTTCTTTTCCAAATGATGAACCAAGAGATAATAGCAAATACAATGTAAAAATTCTAAATGAAACAGAGAAATATTACTTTTTATATGTAGATAGTAAAATATTTGCGTTTAAAAAATCGGGAGAGCTAGATAATGAGTTTGTTAATTTTGAATATAAATTAAATTTTACTAATAATTATTATGTATCAAAAGAAACTGGAGATATTATAATAGTAGGACAAGCAGATGATGAAAATATTATACCAGCAGAACGAACAGTTACAAATCAAGATATTAAATTTGGTGAAGATGATAAAGTAAGTACATTTTTAATGCAAATTAATTCAGAAGGAAAAGTAAATTGGGTTATAGATTTAAAAACAGCAATGGTTGCAAGCAATGTAATACAAAATAATGAAAATGTTGAAACTTATTTAGTAAATCAAGATGATATTACATTAGATTCTAATAGTGGTGAACTACAATTACAACCAGGACCATATAAGTTAACAATAAAAAATGGAAAAATAGAAAATGTTGCAAATTTAATTGATAGTTTTTTAGTAAAATTATATTCTGATAATGATTGTATAAAAGCTTATATAACAGCTGATTTTGGAACATTAAGTTTTATATATGTATATGGAGCATATACTATACAACCAGAAAACACTGCAAATAATGAAGCACTTAGGTTAAATGGTGATCAAATTTATATTATAAAATCTAATAGTGCAGATAAAGTTGAATGGGTCACACCAATAAACTTGCTATCTACTAGTATGTATTATTATAAAGAAGTTAGTAATGGATATATTATTGATGCACCTATGTCAGGAACAATTAATTCAGAATATACTTTAGATGGAAATAATATTGAACTAGGAGAGCAAAGTTGGGTTACGATAAAACTTGATAAAACTGGAAAGGTTATGTATGCTGAACAAACACCAATAGATTATGATAGTGAAGAAATATATTTTATAGATAATGTAATTGAATTAGATAATAACAAATATGTACGATTAAAAACAGTATATGCAGAAGAAAGTGATATAAAACAGTTTAATGATACTAAATTAGAAAAATATGCAGAAATAGAAGATAAAAGAGATAAAATTGATAAACAAATACTAAGTATTACCAATAATAAAGAAGATTCTTTACAAATTGTAAAACAAGATTCAAGAACTGCCGAATTGTTACCAGGATCAAAATTTACAATAAAGAAGGTTATAACAAATGCTGATGGCACAGTAACAAAAGAAGATGCTGTAAATAATGACGGAGAATTAGTAGGAAGTGTCGAAACTATAAATGGGGAAGAACTAAGAGTTGTTACTACAAATGAAAATGGAGAAATAAATGAAAGTCTTCCTGTAGGAAAATATGAAATTGTAGAAGTTAAAGCTCCAGACGGGTATTATTTAAAACCTACGCTAGAAGAAAATACATATGAAGTAGAAATTACAGAAAAACAAGAGGAAAAGAAAGAATGGAAAGAGTCGTGGAATAGAATTGTAGGAGAATATAAGATAAGACCAAATTCATTAGATGAATACGAAGAGGTAGGATATACAAAAATACTACGAAAAGAAGAAACTGGAGTAATAGTATATATAGCTAATAATGAACATTTAAATATTCCTGCAGAAGATACAGTAAATAATGTGGAAATTAATTTATATAACCCAGCGATAATAAAATATAATTTGGACAATAAAGTTGAATGGGTAAAAAGTACAATAGAAATTGGTAATATTAAGGAAACAGAAAATAATGAATATATTATAAATGGTTTTCTAGAAGCTGATATAGAGATCCCTGCAGAAGATACAGTAAATAATGAAGCTATAGTAATTTCAGGAGGAAGTGTAACTTTAAAATATGATAGTGAATTTAGAATTATAGGTATGATTAGCTTAGAATCAGAATATTTAACTGATAACATATATAAAGTCCATATATATGATTCTAGTGTACAAATTCCAGCTATAAGTACCGTTGATGGTAAGGAAATTTCCTTAGAAGAAGGGTATTATCTTGTAAAAATAAATGATAATATTAAAATAGAAAAAGTAATTACTAAAATTCCAGCTTTTGATTACGATTATGTGGTAAAAGATAATGAGATAATATATAAAATAATTCCAGAAGAAAATGAATATATACATACTATAGATAATAAACAAAAGGAATTATTAGCAGGAAAAGAATATATAGCAAAATGTAACTATAATGGTGATATATTAAATGTATTTACAGGAATGGACGAAATAGAAGACCTAACTGTAGATGAAAATGGTTATTTACTAAAAGTGTTTAATCAAGAAGATACAATAATTCAAATGGATGATACATACAATGGGGAAGAGGTAGTACTAAAAGATTACATGTATCTAAAATTGGATAAAAATTTAAAGCTTGTAAGTAATACTATTGATTTTTGGGATGATGACAGCTATGATTCTTATATTGAATTAGTTGATGTATTAAGTGATGGTTATTTGTTAAAAATCTTTTCAACAGATAAATATACTATACCAAAAGAAAATACTATTAATGATACAGAGATGGTATTAAATTATCATACAGAAACTATAGTAAAAGTAGATAAAGATTTTAAATTTGAATATAAATTAAATGAGTTTAGAATATATAATTCCTATAATAGTGGAGAGTATATTACATCAAGTATTTATAACAATGAAAACGGAATATATAGATTACGTAGATACTTTGCGATTAGTATGACGACAATACCAGCAGAAGATACAGTAGACAATAAAGAGATTGAAGTACCAAGTGGCTTCCATTATGTATTATATGATAGTGATCTTAAAGTAATTGCAATTGATATGAATTTTCCAAATAATGTTTTAGAAAATGGATACATTATTTATGAAAATAATTTTGATGAAAAAGAAATTCCAGCTGAGGATACTGCTAATAATGAAGCAATTCTTTTACCTAAAGGATATTCCTTAATTATATATAATAAAAAGATGAAAGTAGAGAGAGTTATTACTGATTGTAATAGTATATCTTCTTTTGAAGAATTCGCAGAAAATGCATATAGAATAAGACCTAATAAGGAAATAGTAATAGATGCTAAAGATACAGTAAATAATAAGGAAATAGTATTAAAAGAAGATAGTAATTATATAATAACAATTGATGAAAACACATTAAAAGTAGATAAAGTTATATATATTCCAAGTACAGAAAATGTTACAAAATTAGATGATGGATATTTAATGGAAGGATATTTTTACGAAAACCAAGTTATACCTGCTGAGTATACAGTAGATGGAAAAGATATAGTAATTGAAAATCCATATGGAAATTATACTGTAAAATATAATAATGAAGGAAAAATACAATTAGTACTAGAGGGAGCAATTAGAAAAGTAGATAAAATTGATAATGGATATAAAATGTTGCTAAAAAATTACTCAGGATATACTAATTTAGTAAATATAGATAATAATTGGAATATATTAAATATGATAGAAGATTTGGTATTAGCTACATCTGATGGGGGATATATTAAATATGAAAATTATCTAACTAATACGACTATAACTAAAGAAAATAATACAAGTGGTAATGACATATTTGTTGAAAAGGGAATATATCTTGTAAAGCTAAATTCTGCAAATAAGATTGAATGGTTATTAAAACAAGATAAAAATGTAATGGAATTAGTAGAAATTAATGCAGATAAATACTTTGGTACATTTGCTCAGATTAATGATGATGCTGGAAGGGGTTTAGGTTTTCTACAAATAACAAAAGAACTGATTCAAGAACAATTAGCAAATAAAATAGTATTAAATGTAACAAATGAATCTGATATAGGAAAAGTAGTTGTAAAATATGTAGATAGAATGACAAACAAAGAAATAGCCTCAAGTGAAGAATTTGAAGATAGAGTAGGAGTAGCTTACGAAACAGAAGCAAAAACTATACAATATTATAATTTAGATGGAACACCAGAAAATGCAACAGGTACAGTAGAAAGTGGAACAACAGAAGTAATATACTATTATAATAAGCAAGATTTTAATATAAAAACAGATAAAACAATTTCAGAATTATATGTAAATGGTAAAAAACAAGATATTAAGAATAATAAAAATAATATCTTCCAAGTATCAGTTCACAGAAATGACTTAGAGAAAACAGAATTAAAAATAAAATATACAATTAAGATAGAAAATACTGGAGAAATTCCAGGAACTGCAGGAATAGTAACAGACCAAATACCAGAGGGACTAGAGTTTTATGCAGAAGACAATCCAGACTATTGGGAATTAAAAGATGGAGTAGCAGTAACAGATAAATTAGATAGTGAAGTAATCGAACCAGGAGAATATGAGGAATTAGAGATTGTATTAAGATGTACTAATTTAAGTGACAAAGTAGGTATAAAAACAAATAAAGCTATTGCAGAAAACATGAAAAATGATCCTAATTTCGAAGATACAAATGGTCAAGATGATTTAGGAAAATGTGAGTTATTAATTTCAATAGGCTTAGGAGGACAAGATATAGTAAAAATATTGTTAATATCAATTGTTGGATTAGTAGCTGTTGCCAAAGTAATAAATAAATTTAGAAGAAGAAGTAAATAAGAATAACAAAAAAGAGTTAAGAATTTTGAAGTGAACCCCAATTATTAGACAAAAAGTTTAATAATTGGGGTTCAGTACATTTAATACAATCTTAACTCTTTTTAATGAAAAAATAGGGATTTAAGGAACGTCCCCAAATCCCTATTTCATTATTTTATTCTTTATTTGTCATTTCTTCTAATTGTAATAATTCATTCCATCTTTTATCTACTATTCTTTGGAATTCTTCTATCATCCATTCATTTCCTGGTTTAAACATATGTCTAAAACGTTTTTGTGGTTTTAAGAATTCTTCTACTGGAAGTTTTTTAGCTGGTTTATATGTTATTTTATATTTACCATCTACAACTTCATATAATGGCCAATAACATGTATCTGCAGCTAATTTGTTAATTTGCATTAAGTCTTCTGTTGGGTATCCCCATCCTCTTGGGCAAGGAGCCATTACATTTAAGAATGTTGGTCCTTCTGTATATATTGCTTTTTCTGCTTTTTCATATAAATCTTTAAAATTAGTCATAGCAAGAGTTTGTGCAACATATGGTAAATGATGTGATACCATTATTTCTGTTAAATCTTTTCTTTCTTGTGCTTTACCTGGGATAACTGTTCCAGCAGGTGAAGTTGTTGTATCTGCAAATTTAGGTGTTGCAGAAGAACGTTGAATACCTGTGTTCATATATGCACCGTTATCGTAACATACATAAACCATGTCATGACCTCTTTCCATAGCACCTGAAAGTGATTGTAAACCTATATCATAAGTTCCACCATCTCCACCAAATGCGATGAATTTTGTATGTGTATCTTCTTTTAATTTTCCTTGTTTCTTTAAAGATTTGTATGCAGCTTCAACACCAGATAGTGTACTTCCAGCATTTTCGAAAGCTGTATGAATAAATGAATCTGTCCAAGATGTATATGGGTATGTAAATGTAGAAACTTCCATACATCCAGTAGCTGTAGCAATTACAGCATGATCTTCTGGCTTTAATGCACGTAAAACCATTCTAGCAACTGGTGGAGCTCCACAACCTGCACACATTTTATGTCCTTCAGAAAATCTTGAAGGCTTATTTGCGACTACTTCTTTTAAATTATATGGCATTATTTTTCAGCTCCTTTCGTTCTTAATCCTAAATGTCTATAAGGATTATCAATTTTTCCTGTTTCTACGATTTCTAATAAATCATTATAAACTTTTTCGATGTCATCAGATTTTGTATCTCTACCACCAATTCCATAGATATAACTTACTGTAGGTACGTGGATATTATTTACATACATACCAGATGTAACATCTGTAAATAATGCACCACCTGCAGCATTTAAAGAATCTGCTTTATCTAATACTGCAACTGCTTTTACATTTGCTAAAGCTTTAGCAATTTCCTCTGCAGGGAATGGTCTAAATACACGAACCTTTAATAATCCAGCTTTAACACCCCTGCTACGTAAATCATCTACTACGAATTTTGCAGTTCCTGCGGTAGAGTTCATACAAACAATAGCAACATCAGCATCTTCTAATCTATATTCTTCGAATAAACCATATTTTCTACCTGTTAATTTTTCAAATTCTTCTGCTACTTCTAAAATAACTTTTTTAGCATTTTTCATAGCTTGTGATTGCTGAGCTTTATGTTCAAATAAGAAACCTTGTAAATCTAGAGGTCCCATAGAAATTGGCTCTTTACTATTTAATAAGTAATGTTCTGGTTTATATGTACCAACAAATTCTTTTACTTTATCATCTTCTACTAAATCTATTGTTTCTATAGAATGTGATGTAATAAATCCATCTTGGCAAACCATTAATGGTAATAAAACATCTTTATGTTCTGCAATTCTATGAGCCATTAATAAGTTATCATATGCTTCTTGATTACTTTCTGAAAATAACATTATCCATCCAGCATCACGAACACCCATTGCATCTGAGTGATCATTGTGGATATTTAATGGTCCAGATACAGCACGATTTACAAGTGACATTACTATAGGTAAACGTAATGATGAAGCTATATATATCATTTCCCACATGAAAGATAATCCGTTTGAAGATGTAGCTGTCATAGCTCTAGCACCTGCAGCTTCTGCACCAACACAGGCACTCATTGCACTATGTTCACTTTCTACTGCAACGAATTCTGTATCAACAGCACCATTGCTAACAAAAGTAGAAAAATATTGTGGTATTTCTGTTGATGGTGTAATAGGGAAGGCAGCAACAACGTCTGGATTTATTTGTTTCATAGCTGTAGCTGCAGCTTCATTACCACTTAAACGTTCTCTAATACTCATTATTCAATTCCCTCCTCTACCATTGAGATTGCTTTGAAAGGACAAACTTTGGCACAAACGCCACATCCTTTACAATAATCATAATTAAAATCTGTTCTTTTCATATCTTTTCCAACTGGAATTGCGTTTTCTGGGCAAACAGGGAAACATAACCCACATTGTTTACATTTTTCGCTATCAAATATAGGTTTCATGCTTCTCCAATCTCCAGTTTTAACTTCACGAGAATTTCCAGCATTATATATTGTTCCTCCAATTGTCATATCTTCCATTGGAGTTGAGTTATTTATATTTGTCTTATCCATTTTTAAACTCCTTTCTCGATTTTTAACTTTGTATATGGTTATTAAATCTTAATTTGCTGAATTTATTTAACCATAACTACTTTAAGTATTTTAGGGATTTTAGGACCGTCCCCGAATCCCTATTTGAATCCCTATTATTGTACTTTTACAACTTTTTGTAATGCTATTTCTAATGCTTTCATATTTCCACCTATAACTTCTGGCTTTTTGGCAAATTTGTGTTTAAAAGAACCTTCCATATCTTGTAAGAATTCTTTTTCAGGAATAATTCCTGTTACTTTAACAACTGCAGCAAGCATAGGAGTATTTGGAAAATACTTTCCTAAAGCTTCGATAGAAACAGTTCTTGCATCTATTGTATATATGTGTCCTTTATATCCTTTTAATAATTTTTTTAGTGTTTCACCATCTTTTGTAGTATTAATAATAATTGCTCCAGATTCTTTTAAACCTGCAGTAACATCTACAGAATTTAATAAAGTATCATCAACAACTACTACATAATCTGGATTGTAAATATTACAATGTATTCTAATAGGTGTTGTACTAATTCTGTTATAAGCTGTAATTGGTGCACCCATTCTTTCAGCTCCGTATTCAGGAAATCCTTGTATATATTTTCCTGTGTTAAATGCTGCATCAGCTAGTAACAAAGAAGCTGTTTTTGCACCTTGGCCACCTCTACCATGCCATCTAATTTCAATTAAATCGTTCATTGGTTTGAAATTACCTCCTTTTAGTAAATTTACGTATAAATATACACTTAAAGTATATTCTTAAAACCCGTAAGTGTCAAGGTAATTTGTTAGAATAAATGGTCATAAAAAATAAAAATATTAAGTAGACATAATGCGTAAAAAGTGATATACTATAAAGGCTAAAAGCAAGTTGAAAAAAGAATAGGAGGAATTTTTGAATGATTATTCGAAGAAGATTGAGACCAAAGGAATTGAAAGAGTTTGATTTGTACTTTGGAAATCTAAAGAAACTAGCAGAAAAGGATTTAAGCGAGGAGGAATTAAGAGAAATAAAAATTTCAGTAACTAATTTAAACCGGTTTTATAGGGTAGATTACGATGACACAGCAAGAAAAGATACTGCTATGATGATATGGGACAGAGTGCAGCAGATATTCTATAATGAGATGAATGAAACCCAAAAAGAGATATGCGAGGAGTATGAATTGTTAACCCAAATTGCATTAGCGACTTTGGGAAAAACAATCCATCTAAAAGATGCATACATGAAATTGGCAAGAAGTCATACGATAGATATAATTCTTGAAGCTTTTAACGACAAAACTTTCCTTGAAAACGTATTCATAGAAGTAAAAGCAGAAGCTTATCTGCCAATAATTCATATGATTGACCTATATGGGGTTGATGATTTTGAGATAACAAAAGGAACAGATTTGTCAAGAATAATATTGCCAGATCAAATTTTAAGTAAAATAGAAAATATAGCTGGTAGATATGCGGAACAATTAGCAAACCGCATAACTTATTACATAATTATAATACTAGATATTCTTGACAAGGGCTGGGAGAGTGTACCCTTACTTTGGGTGGTAATGGAAAATAGCATTTTTAGAAAAATGCTGTTTAATAATATTATGAGAAAACTACCCCAAGAAAGAGTTGCTTTCTGGAAAGAATTAACAATGGATACGAGGCATTGGTTATATGATTGCAGGTTATTTAGCACTTCTAAGATACAAGACATGGAAAAATATGTCGTCGACATAAAAACTGAATGTGGAAAGAAATTGCAGGATGAAAATTTTTATTTTAATCTTGCTCAAGCAATTATTTTACAGGATGAAAATTTACTTGCAATTTATTTCACTCTAACAAAAGAGGAGAAAAATATTGTAAGGAATGAAGCTGTTGTAATGGCACGGAAAATAAAAAAAATTATATTGGAAGTGTTAGATGATTTTGTTGTAGATTATGTGTATAAAGACCCAGTCGCAAATGAAGATATAATAAATATCATCAGCTTTTTTTTCCAAATGTTTTATTTTACAAGACCAATTATGGCTAATGAGATGGAAAAGAGAGGTGTAGATAAAGCTGATTGGAAATTTTTAGAGAGCTTATTTTTACTAAAGATTAAGAAACTCGAGACACCGTTTCTAACAACAAGAAAGGAACAGAAACTTATAGAAGCTGTTGATGAAACTTTGTTTGAGCTAACAATTAATGATATAAAGCAATTAGACTCAAAAGTTAAAACAGCCAAAAATAAAATAGAAGCTCTAAGTTTATTACTAGGGTATGTATGTAAACAAAAAGAAAAACAGAGTTCTCTGGAATTATTAAAAGAAACCTCGTTGAGAAATTATAAGGAAGGCGTAAGAAGAGAAGTGATGCAATTCTCTCTTAATAACCTTTCAACTAAAAATGCTGACTTGGATAAAGCTTTACAGGTGTTAGAATCCTTAGATAATGGCTTTGTAAACAAAGAAGAATTTTCAAAGGCACAGCAAACGATGGGGGTAAAAGAGAAATATATAAAAATGTTTTTCTTCTTTTATTCACCACATTTCTAAAATTCAATTCAAGAATTCATAAAAAGGAGCAGGATGCTATCCTGCTCTTTTTCCATCTAAAAATATATATTAAAAAAACGTATAAATCTTACGCAAATAAGCTTTCTAAGATTGACTTTTTAGACTTTTTCATATATTATAGTAATGTCAAATTTTATGTATAAATGAGATATTAAAGCACTAGCTTAAGGAGGAAGATTTATGGGAGAAGTAATAGTTATAACATCTGGTAAAGGAGGAGTAGGAAAAACAACTACAACAGCTAATTTAGGTTCTGCCCTAGCACTAGAAGGCAAAAAAGTAGTATTGGTAGATACAGATATAGGTCTTCGTAATTTAGATGTTGTAATGGGATTAGAAAATAGAATTGTATACGATATCGTAGACGTTGTAGAAGAAAAATGTAAATTAAGACAAGCATTAATAAAGGACAAGCGTTTTCAAGAATTATTCCTATTACCTGCTGCCCAAACAAGAGATAAAAGTGCAATAACAGAAGAACAAATGAGAGATTTAACAAAACAATTAAAAGAAGAATTTGACTATATTTTAATAGACTGTCCAGCAGGAATAGAGCAAGGTTTTAAAAATGCAATTGTAGGAGCAGATAAGGCAATAGTTGTAACTATGCCAGAAATTTCAGCTATAAGAGATGCTGATAGAATAATAGGATTATTAGAATCATCTGACATAAAGAATCCACAATTAATTATAAATAAATTAAGACCAGAAATGGTTAGAAAAGGTAAAATGATGGATGTTGATGATATAGTAGATTTATTATCAATAGAACTTTTAGGAGTAGTACCAGATGACGAATATGTAATTACTCAAACCAATAAAGGGGAACCTGTTATATCTAACAGAAAAGCACCTTCAGGTAAAGCATATATGGAGACTGCTAAGCGTATTCTAGGGGAAGATATAGAAGTAACAATACCAGGAAGAGAAAAAGGATTCTTGGCAGCTTTAAAAAGATTTTTTAAAAGAAAATAATTAACATTGGAGGTAAAATATGTTCGAAAATATAGTAGGTTTCTTCAAAAAATTACTAAAAAAAGAAGAGGAAGAAGAAAACAATAAAGATATGGCAAAAGAAAGATTACATCTAGTATTAATGCAAGATAGAGCAAACGTTTCTGCAGATTTCTTAGAAATGATGAAACAAGAAATTATAGATGTAATTAAAAAATATATAGATGTAGACGAAAAAGAAATAGATGTTCATTTAACAAGTAAGACTAACGAAGATGGTACAGCAGCAGCTCCAGCATTATATGCCAATATCCCAATAGTTAGTATTAAACATACTGGGGAAATGGATGACGAAGTAGTAGAAAAAGTTCAAGAACAAGAAATAGAAGAGAAAAAAGATAATAAGCAAGAGGCTCAAAATACAAAAACAGATAAAGAAACAGCTAATAAAGCAGAAATCAAAAAAGAAGAAAATAAAGAAGAAAATAAAGAAGAAAATAAAGAAGAAAATAAAGAAGAAATTACAGTAGAAGCTAAAAAAGAAGAAGTAAAAGTAGAAGAGATAAAAACAGAGAAAGAGCCTAAAGAAAAGGAAGAACCTAAAAAGGAAAAAGAAGCGAAAACAGAACTAGAAAAAACAGTTAAACAAGAAGAGAATGTCTCAATAGAAAATGCGCAAACTACTACAGATGTAAAAATTGACACTAAAAAGGATACGGAACCTAAAGAAACATATAATATGCAAGTGAATGCTGAAGTAAAAGAAAATAATATAAATGCAAAACAAGACAACAAGAATATAACAACAAATTCACAAGTAAACCAAGAATTTGTAATACATAATAATAGAAAAAGAAGAAATAAAAAAAGAAAAGGAAGAAGATAAACAAGGGATGTATAACAAATAAAAATATATTACGTAAAGGATGAAAAATGAAGAAGAAAATTTTAAAAAATGTCGACTGGGGAATTTTTATATGTTGTATTTTATTAGCAATAATAGGGATGATAGCCTTGTTCTCTGCAACTTATGATTCAGAAGATACAAGTTTGCAGAGGCAATTAATATGGTTTGTTATTTGTATTCCAGTGGTTTTTATTATAATATTTATAGATTATGAAGCAATAGCTAAAATATCGCCGATTTTGTATGGAATAGTTTTGATAATGTTGGTTATAGTATTATTTACAGATCCAGTGAATGGAGCTACAAGCTGGTTTAACTTAGGATTTCTTTCTATACAACCCGCGGAATTTGCTAAAATAGCAGTAATTTTGTTTTTAGCACTCGTCCTATGTAAAATACAAGAAAAAGGCAAAAACGAGATAAATAGACCTATAAAATTATTAATAGCATTAGCCGTAGTAGCAATTCCAGTACTTTTAATAATAAAACAACCAGATTATGGTACAGCAGCAGCGTTTTTAGTTGCAACAGTAATGATATTATATACAGCAGGAATAAATAAAAAATATATTATAGGAACTATTTTATTAGTAGTTATAGCAGTTCCTTTATTGTATTTTTTTGTATTACCAGAACATGCAAAAGACAGAATTGAGGTATTTTTAAATCCAGAGTCAGACCCACGTGGTTCAGGATACAATTTAACACAATCAAAACTTGCAATAGGAGCAGGTCAATTAACAGGTATGGGGCTACTAAAAGGAAATCAAACACAATTAGGTTTCTTATATCCAAAAACAACAGACTTTATATTTTCTGTTATTGGCGAAGAAATGGGCTTTATAGTTGCAGGTAGTGTAATAATAATATATGTAATCCTAATTACAAAATCAATCTATGTAGCGAAAACTGCAAAAGATGACCTCGGAACATATATTGCAATAGGAATAGCAGGAATATTTTTATTCCACATGGTAGAAAATATAGGAATGACAATGGGATTATTACCAATAACAGGTGTACCATTACCATTCGTAAGTTATGGAGGAAGTTCATTATTAACTAACTTTATTTTAATAGCATTGTTATTAAATATAAGTGGTAGAAGACAAAAAGCAATATTTATAGAATAAAAAAGTTGAAAGTACAAGCTTTCAACTTTTGCAGTTAAAAATAAGTTATAATTAAGGAGAGAAAAAATTTGTATTTAAAAAATATAAAGATTGGAAATTTAGAATTAGAGAATAATGTGTTCTTAGCACCCATGGCAGGAATTACAGATAAATCATTTAGAATTTTATGCAAGGAAATGGGTGTGGGACTTACAACAACAGAAATGGTAAGTGCAAAAGCAATTTATTATCATGATAATAAGACTAAAAAATTATACAATTTAGATGGAGAGAAAAGACCAATTAGCATTCAATTATTTGGTAGTGATATAGAAGCAATAAAATATGCTACACAGGAAATAGATAAAATTGCTGATATTATAGATTTTAATATGGGATGTCCAGCTCCTAAAATAGTAAAGAATGGTGATGGAAGTAATTTATTACTACATCTGGATCTGTTAGAAAAAATGGTTGTTGCAATAAGGGAAAATACAGATAAACCAATTACTTTTAAAATAAGAAAAGGTTGGGACGAAAATAATATTGTAGCAGTTCAAGCAGCACAACTAATAGAAAAAGCGGGGGGCTCTGCTATTACAATTCATGGCAGAACTAGAAAAGAATTTTATTCTGGAAAAGCAGATTGGGACATTATAAAAAAAGTAAAAGAAAGTGTAAATATTCCAGTAATAGGAAATGGAGATATAGTGGATGAAGAAACTGCAGAATCAATGTTTAAATATACAAATGTAGATGGAATAATGATTGGAAGAGCAGCTTTTGGGAACCCATGGATTTTTAGAGAAATAATACATTATTTAAACACAGGTAAAAAAATAGAAAAGCCAACTCTAGACGAAAGATATAATATAATGGTAAGACATATAAATATGGAAATAGAGGAGAGAGGAGAAGAAATTGCAATAAAAGAGATGAGAAAGCAATTAAGTTGGTATATAAAGAACTTAAAAGATGCAAGTCAAATGAGGGATAGAATAAATAAAATAATAGATAAAGAAGAATTGTTAAATGAAATAAAAGTATATTTTGAATATCTAAAAAACAATTGAATAAAATTAGAAAAAGAATAGTACATATACTATTCTTTTTTTACTATATAACAAGGTTAAGTTACCTATGTCCGTGCGATTGCGAAGCAATCTGTATATGTGGCGAAGCCACTTTTCTTATATAAGGAAAAATTCTATTTTATTTGGGAGGCATTTATGAAAAAAAATAAATTAATTATTTTTTTTGTTTTAGCAATAATTATTGTTTTTATAATTATTTTTTATGTAATGAATAATAAAAAAATCGAAATTGGGAATAATGATAATAATCAAATTTTAAATATGAACTCGTATAAAGCTGAAATAGAGGTGACTGTTGTAAGTAATAAAAATACCAATAAATACAAAATGACACAAGAATATAAAAATGGAGAATACTGTATGCAAGAAGTAGAAGAACCAGAAAATATAAGAGGAGTAAGAATAGAATATTGCAATAATACATTAACTTTAAAAAATACTAATATGGATCTTACAAATATATTTGAAAATTATAAATATATGGCAGAAAATAATTTATTTTTAAATGAATTTATAGATGATTTTAATAATAGTGCTAATTCAAATCAAGAAGAAAACGAAAATGAGATAATATTAACAACAGATTGCAAAACTCAAGAAAATAAGTACCAAGTAAAGAAAAAATTAACAATTGATAAAAAAACAAATAAACCAAAGAAATTAGAAGTACAAGATATTAACCAAAATATAACTGTTTACATATTATATAATGAGATAAGTTATAAGTAGTAAAAAGCTATTTTCTTTATCTCGAGCTAGTATTTAAAATAAGATATATACTAATAATGGGAGTGAAGAAAATGAATATAAAAAGAGGCGACATGTTTTATGCAGACTTAAGTCCTGTTGTTGGCTCAGAACAAGGAGGAATTAGACCAGTTTTAATAATACAAAATGACTTGGGGAATAAATATAGTCCAACTGTAATTGCTGCTGCAATTACATCCCAAAAAACTAAAAATAAGTTGCCTACACATATAGAAATTAATTCAAAAGATTTTGGCTTAAAATCTGATTCGATAGTACTTGCTGAACAAATTAGGACAATAGACAAAAGCAGATTAAAAGAGAGAATAGGTCATATTGATAATGACGAAATTATAGGAAAAATAAATAATGCTCTTGGTGTTAGTTTCGGTTTAGGCGAATAAGGAGCAAAGGAACGTTCTTAAATTTCCTTTATAGGAAATTTAGAGCGTTCTTTTATGTCTAGAAATCAGGCATTCCCTAAATTCTTGCAAAATAGGGATTTTTAAGAACGTCCCTAAATCCCTAAAAAGGTTCCTATATCCCTATACTTGTAACTTTTTTATTATTCTTATTTCTTCATATAATTTGTCTACAATTTCTTTTCTTGTTAAAAATGCTGTTTGATATTCGTGATAAATCTTATGAATATTTTCAAAATTTTCGCCTTCCTGAAATAGCATTTCCATTCCTTCTTTATAATAATTCTTCTTTTTTTCAGAATGAGCTTTATCCATCTTTTCTTCATATTCTATGATTTGTTCGATTCTTTTAATTTGTTCTTTTAAATAATCAACATATCCAGTAACACAACTAATTTCGTAATAAGTATCATCAATAACAACTTTAAATAAAGCTTTTACTACCTTTTTATTAAGTTTCCCAAGTCTTACTCCTTGTGCAGCATTATCTAGAGCTGCCATTTTTATATTTGGTTCTGTATCTTTTATTAAATCTTTTAAAGTATCAGATATATGAATATGGGTTTTATATTGTCGTTTAGTTACTAATGCATCATAGTCATCTGCAACTTTTATAATTTGATCTTCGTATGGAATTAAATTTCCAACTAATCCTTCAGGATAGCCCATACCATCCAATGTTTCATGATGATATTTCGGACCTAGTGCATAAGGTCTTAATTTAATATCATCCATACACATTTTATAACCTATAAGAGTATGTGTTTTCATAATAGTAAATTCTTCATCTGTTAGCTTATCAGGTTTATTTAGTATTTTGGCAGGAATAAACATTTTACCAATATCATGTAGATATGCACAAATAGTACAATATGCAGTAAAGTTCTTATCGCAACGTAAATATTCGCATAATCTACAGGTAATACTTGCAACATTTTCACTATGAATTCTTGTAAAAGGGTCCAAACTATCTAACATAGTTAACTGATATCTCATAGTGACATCTAAATTATATGATTTTAAAGTTGTTTTATCATAAAAATCAAATTTTGGGTCAAACATTTAATACTCCTCTTTTGTAAACTTATTTGCTTTTTCGCATATGACACACAGATACCAAATTAAAAATTTGGACTGTGGTTTAGATTTTTAATTTTCGAATTTCCTTTAATTCTGCATTTAATTTATCTATTTGAGTTTCTTTGTCTACTAAGGCTTTTTTATATTCATCAAGGATACCTTCAAAGTTTTCTACGGTTTCTCCTTTATCAAATAACATTTTCATTCCCTCTAAATAATAATTTTTTTGTTTATCAGAGTTAGAAGCAGTCATTTTGTCATAATATTTTTTAATCTGATTTAATCGTTTTATATTTTCTTTTAAATAATCTAAGTAATTAAAAGCACATGAAATTTCATAAATCGTGTCATCTATTACAACCTTTTTTAATGCTTTTGTAGCTGGTACATTATTTTTTCCGTTATGTGCATTTTCAATTAATATTTTTAAGGTATCAATAATTCCAACGTGTGATTTATATTGTCTTTTACTAACTATTGCATCAAATTCATCAGCAACTCTAATGATTTGAGCTTCTATTGGAATAGCATCACCTTTTAAGCCTTCTGGATATCCAGTTCCATTTAGTGCTTCGTGGTGACTTTTTGGACCTGCTGAATATGGTCTTAAATTAACATCATTCATACACATTTTGTAACCTATGGTTGTATGAGTTTTCATAATTTCATATTCCTCATCTGTAAGCCTTGAAGGCTTTTGTAGAATAGATGGGGGAATAAACATTTTACCAATATCATGTAAATATGCACAGGTAGTACAATATATCGTAAAATCTTTATTTAAATGTAAATAGTCACATATTCTACAGGTTATATTTGCAACACTTTCAGAATGTTTTCTTGTAAAATTATCTAATGAGTCTAACATTTTTAATTGGTACCTAGCTGTTGAATCCAAGTCATAAGATTTTAAAACGGTTTTATCATAAAAGTCAAATTTTTCTTTAATCATTTTAAACTCCTTTGTAAATAGTATAACTTTTTGCTATGTAAATAATTCAAATTTTTTTCAAAAGTATAATATCATTAAATGAAATAAAGTTCAATATATTGTTGATTTATATCGATTTTTAATATATTATAAAGAAGTACAAAAAGATAAAAAGGTGATTATAATGTATTTAAAAAGATTAGAGTTACAAGGATTTAAATCCTTTGCAGATAAAACAGTTTTAGAATTTATGCCAGGAATTACAACAGTTATAGGACCAAATGGTTCTGGTAAAAGTAATATATCTGATGCAATTCGTTGGGTATTAGGTGAACAAAGTATAAAATCATTAAGAGGTGCTAAATCAGAAGACATAATTTTTGCAGGAACACAAAATAGAAAATCTTTAGGGTTTGCAGAAGCATCTTTAGTTTTTAATAATGATGATGGTAAATTGCCAATAGAATATGCAGAAGTGACTATTACAAGAAGAATATATAGAACAGGTGAGACGGGATATTTTATAAACAAAACTCCTTGTAGATTAAAAGATATTCTAGAATTATTTATGGATACAGGTATTGGTAAAGATGGATATTCAATTATAGGTCAAGGGAAAATAGATGAAATATTAAGTAATAAATCAGAAGATAGAAGACATATTTTTGAAGAAGCAGCAGGAATTGTAAAATATCGTAGCAGAAAAGAAGATTCAGAAAAGAAACTAGAAAGAGCAAAATTAAATTTATTAAGAATTAATGATATTTTAACAGAAGTAGAAAATAATATGGAACCTTTAAAAATTCAATCAGAAAAAGCTAAAAAGTTCTTAAGTTTAAGAGAAGAATTAAAGGGGATAGAAGTAGGATTATTCTTATATAATATCGATTTATATAAAGAAAGATTAGAAAAAATAACTGCTGATGAAGATATTATGAATTCAACTTATGCAAATGAACAAAAAAGCCAAGAAGAAAAGAACGAGAAAAAGAATAACTTAAAATTAGAGATAAATAATTTAATAGAAGAAATAGAATCCATGCAAAATATTGGTTTCGAAAGTTCTAATCAAATAGAAAAAATAAATTCTAATATAAATGTATCAGAAGAAAGAATTAATAATATACAAGAGAATAATAAAAGATATGCAACAGAAATTGCAGAGATAAATGATAAAATTGTAGAGTTAGAGGAAGAAAAGAAACAAAAAATAGCTAAAAAAGAGAACCTATTTAATAATAAAGAAAAATTCGAAAAAGAATTAAAAGAAAAGGAAGAAGAATTAAACAAATTAACTGCAAAATTATCTGATAAGCAATTAGAAATAGAAAAGAAAAAGAAAATAATAGAAGAAAATACAGATAAAAAATACGAAGTACAAAATGATATAAACACACAAGATGTAACTACAGATTCTGTAGAAAAAAATATAAAAGCTAAAACAGAAGAATTAGAACTTACAATTTCTGAATTAGATCAATCAAGATTAAAAAAGAGTGAGATTGAGCAAAACTTTATAGAAATAGAATCTAAAAGAAATAAATTAAAAAATGATTTAAGCGAGATAGAGAATAAAAAAATAGAGGCTGACAATAAAATAAAAAGTTTTGAAACAGAAATTAATACTCTAGGTCAAGAAATAAGAATAAAAGAATCTAGACTAAAATTTCTAGAAGAAACAGAAAAAGAAAAAGAAGGTTTTACAAAAGGTGTTAAAGCTTTACTTAAATCAGCAGATATGAATCCAGAACTTAAAAAAGGATTACATGATGTTGTAGCAAACCTATTAAATGTAAAAAAAGAATATGAAGTAGCAATAGAAATGTCTTTAGGAGCAAGTCTTCAAAATGTAGTTACAGAAACAGAACAAGAAGCTAAAAGATTAATAGAATATTTAAGAAAAAATAATTTAGGAAGAGTAACTTTTTTACCTATTTCAGCTGTTAAGGGTAAAAAATTAGACAGGGCCAATTTAAATCTTAATGGTGTAATTGGTATTGCTTCTGACTTAGTACAATATGATAAAAAATATGATGGAATATTTAACAATTTGTTAGGAAGAACAGTTATTGTAGATGATATGGAGGCTGGAATTGCTGTTGCTAAAAAGAATAATTATGCCTTTAGGGTTGTAACATTAAAGGGAGATATAATTAATTCTTCTGGTGCAATGACAGGTGGTTCGGTACAAGCTAAAACTGTAAATATTTTAGGAAGAAGTAGAGAAATAGAAGCTTTAAAAGAAGAATTAGACAAATTAAATTCGAAATTAAAAAATAAAGAAAAAGAGAAAGAAGAATATTTAGATAGTATAGAAGAATTATTAGAGACAATAGAACACTTAGAAAATAATTTACAAGAAATAGATATAGAATATGCAACACAAAAACAAAAAGTGGAATTAATTTCTGAAAATGTAGATAAATTAACAATTAGAATGGAGAAAACAAAAAAAGAAATAGAAAATCTAAATAATCAGAAAAAAGATATTGCAGAAAATAAAGAAAAATTAATAGAAGATTTAGCAAATCTAGAAAAAGAAATACAAACTTTAAATTTAGAAGTAGAGGAATTTGTTAAATTAAATAAAGATGATCAAACATATATAGATAATTTAAATATGGATATAACGAATTTAAAAATATCTGTATCATCTTTTGAAGAAAGCGAAATGTCAATAGATGAAATGACAGAAAGAATTAATACTGATATCGAAAATAATAAAAATAGTATTAAAGCCAAAAACGAACAAATAGAGCAAAATAAAAAAGAAGAAGAAAGCTTAAGAGCACAAATAGAAGAATTTAAAGCAAAAATTATCGAGATAAAAGAAAATGTTAAAAATAGTGGTTCAAAAATAGAAGAATTAAAGAAAAATAAAAATGAAAAGAACACTGAATTAGAAAGAATAGAAAAAGAAATAGAAGAACAATTTGGAAGATTGCAAGATTTAAAAGAGCAATTAGTAAAAATTGATTTAAAGAAAAACAAGACATCTCAAGACCTAGAAGATGTAATTAATAGAATGTGGGAAGAGTATGAATTAACACCAAATAATGCAGAAGGATTTGTAAAAACAACAGATCCTGCTAAAACACAAAAAGAAGTTAATTATTTAAGAAATCAAATAAGAGATTTAGGAAGTATAAATATTGATTCTATTAAAGAATATCAAACATTAAAAGAAAGATATGACTTTATGTGTGAGCAAAGGCTAGACCTAGAGAACTCTATGGCAAAGCTTAGAAATGTTATCTCAGAAATGATAACTATTATGAAAGCTCAATTTAAAGAGAAATTTAAACTTATTAATAAAAACTTTGATGAGGTATTTAAAGAATTATTCGGTGGTGGAAAGGCAGAACTAATCTTAGAAAATGAGGATGATGTTTTAAACTGCGGAATAGATATTAGGGTACAACCACCAGGAAAAAAACTTCAAAATATGACTTTATTATCTGGAGGGGAAAAGGCATTTACAGCTATTGCAATATTATTTGCAATATTAAAAATAAACCCTGCACCATTCTGTGTATTAGATGAAATTGAAGCTGCACTAGATGATGTTAATGTTAACAGATATGCAGAATACTTAAAGAAATTTTCAAAAGATACACAATTCTTAGTAATTACACATAGAAAGGGTACTATGGAAGCAGCAGATACAGTATATGGAATAACAATGGAAGAAAACGGAATTAGTAAACTACTTTCTATGAAATTAAAATAGGGATATAGGACGTTCCTAGGGATTTGGGGACGTTCCTTTTTTCCCTATTGCATGAACAATATAGCCAACTAGATTTTATCTAGTTGGCTAAAAAAATCCCTATTGTAAATAGTAATATTTAGGAATGTCCTTATGTCCCGATTCCTCTTAAAATCCCAAAAACTATTAATAAAATCCCAGATATTATATTCCATTTTTTTAAGGATGTATTGTACAATACAATTCTCTTACCAAGAATAATTCCTGCATTAAGAAAAATAAATTGAAAAAGAGGGACTAATATAGGAAACAGTAAACTATATATTCCAAATGATGAACTTGTAATACCAACACAAATAGAATCTAAAGAAAGTGCAAATGCTAGATATAAAGCTTCGTTTTTTTCAATTACTTTTGAGTTGTTTAAATCAGAGGAGATTGGATTTCGAATAATTTGTATTGTTATACCTAAGGATTTTAGAAATATCTTATGACTTTTATATTCTTTTTTTTCATCAGTATTCATTGCTTCATATATAATTAAAAATCCCATGAAGACTAGAAGAATTACACTAATAATTTTTATTATATTAGCAGGAAGGATAGAAATTAGGAAGTATCCAAACGCAACAGAAATACCTACAAAAAGCAAAGAAACAAAAAATAAAATAAATTTTGCAGAAGTAGATAGTGATGTTTTCCTAAGCCCATATGTAATTCCAATTCCAAATGAATCAATACTAACAGATAAAGCAAGCAAGATAATAGTAATTAGCATCATATCACCTCTATATATAATATGTAAACTAAAAAAATAAGTGAAATTTAGTAATAAAAAAATAGTATAAGCATATAAATTAATAAACTATACAAAGGAGAGATTTATATGTGGCATACTAAAAATATTAAAGAAATAGAAAAAGAACTTAGGACAAATATTAAAACAGGATTAGGGGATAAAGATGTACAAATAAGGCAAGATGAGTTTGGAAAGAACAAAATAGAAGAGGGAAAAAAGGAAAGCCTGCTTATCAAATTTTTAAATCAGTTTAAAGATTTTATGATAATAATTTTAATTATTGCAGCAATTATATCTGCTGTTGTAAGTTATATAGAAGGGACAGGCGATTATTTTGATTCTATAATAATTATTGCAATAGTTGTGTTTAATGGAATAATGGGATTAATTCAAGAAGCAAAAGCAGAAAAATCTATAGAGGCATTAAAGAAAATGTCTGCACCTGTAGCGAAAGTTAGAAGAAATGGAAAGGTACTTACTATAAATGGCGAAGATATAGTACCAGGTGATATTGTTATTTTAGAAACAGGTTGTTATGTTCCAGCAGATATTAGCTTATTAAATACATATAATTTAAAAGTAGAAGAGTCTAGTTTAACAGGAGAAACAGAGGCAGTAGAAAAAGATGAAAATGCAGTATTTAATGACCAAAAAATTTCTCTAGGAGACATGAAAAATATGGCTTTTGCAGGTACAGCGGTAGTAAATGGACATGCAGAAGGAATAGTAACTAATATAGGAATGAATACAGAAGTTGGTAAAATTGCGAGTATGATAATAACAAATGAATCTCCAACAACACCTATTCAAAAAAAATTAGAAGAAGTTGGAAAAGTATTGGGAATAGCATGTATTGCAATTTGTGCATTAATATTTGTGATAGGTGTAATAAAGAAAATATCTGCTGTAGAGATGTTTATGACTTCAGTTGGCTTAGCTGTTGCAGCAATTCCAGAAGGTTTACCTGCAATTGTAACAATTATTCTTTCTATTGCAGTTACAAAAATGGCAAAGAGAAATGCAATAATAAGAAAACTACCTGCAGTTGAAACATTAGGAAGTAGCAAAGTAATTTGTTCAGACAAAACAGGAACACTTACAGAAAATAATATGAAGGTAGTAGAGATTATAGGAGATAAAAATAAAATCTTAGAATATGGAGCATTATGCTGTAACTGTGAAATAAATGAGGGAGTAGTAGAAGGGGAGCCTACAGAGGTTGCAATAGTAAAAGAAGCAGTTAAAGAAAAACAAAATAAAGTATTACCACGAATTTGCGAGATTCCATTTGACTCTAATAGAAAATTAATGACAACAGTTAACGAATTAGAAAATGGAAAGTATAGAATTATAACAAAGGGAGCTCCAGAAATATTATTAGGTATTTGCGACTATTACGAAGAAAACAATACTGTACATGATATGAATAGTACGTTTTTAAGTAAGATAAAAAATAAAAATGAAAAAATGGCAGAAAAGGCGTTAAGGGTATTAGGAGTTGCATATTTAGATGTAGATATAATGCCAAAAGAAATATCAGCCGATTTCTTAGAAAAAGGACTAATTTTTGTAGGTTTAATTGGAATGATTGATCCACCAAGAAAAGGCGTAAAAGAAGCAGTTTTAGCTTGTAGAAGAGCAGGTATAAAAACTGTAATGATTACAGGAGATCATATTACGACTGCCAAAGCCATTGCAAAAGATCTAGAGATATTAAAAGGACGAGAATTAGCAATAACTGGGCAAGAGTTAGATAAAATTTCAGATAGTAAATTAGAAAAAGATATAATGAATTATTCTGTATTCGCAAGGGTTACACCTGAACACAAAGTAAGAATTGTTAAAGCTTTTCAAAAAACCGGAGCAGTTGTTGCAATGACAGGTGATGGAGTAAATGATGCACCTGCACTAAAAAAATCTGATATAGGAATTGCAATGGGACGTAAAGGAACTGATGTAGCTAAAAACGCAGCAGACATGATTTTAAATGATGATAATTTTGTTACAATAGTAGATGCAGTAAAGCAAGGAAGAAATATTTTTGATAATATTAAAAAAGCTATACATTTCCTAATTGCAACAAATATTGGAGAGATAGTTACAATATTTGTGGGTCTATTACTGGGAGTAAAATCTCCATTGCTTGCAATACAATTATTATGGGTAAATTTAGTTACAGATTCTTTACCTGCTATAGCATTAGGATTAGAACCACCAGAAAAAAATATAATGAATAGGCCACCAAGAGATGCTAAAAAGAGTATATTTGCAGATGGGCTAATGGGAAAAATAGTAGTAGAAGGTTTTATGATTGGAATGTTTACAATTTTAGCATTTTTCATAGGAAATAAATATTATGGAATAGAAGTAGCAAGAACAATGGCTTTTATAAGTTTAGGAATGTTAGAATTAATACACTGCTTTAATGTTAAGAGTGAAGAGTCAATATTTAAAGTTGGGTTATTTGAAAATAAATATTTATTGGGAGCATTTGTGTTAGGAACAGTATTACAAGTAGGTATAATATTCGTACCAAGCTTAGCAGAAATATTTAAGTTAACACAGCTAAATACTACACAATGGTTAATAACTATAGCAATTTCTATAGCCCCAATAATTATAGTAGAGATTCAAAAGAAATTTAATGAATTAAAATTTGGAAAAGTTGTATATGATTATAAAACACGTCAAGAAGTATAGGCATTATAGTAACAAAAAACATCTCATTATTGAAATGAGATGTTTTTAACTATTGATTAGTTCCATCATTTTCTGTTGAAAGAGTTAGTTTTATAATAGTGCCTTCTTCAACAGCCGTGTCTACCATTATACTTTGACTTATAACAGTTCCAGAACCTTCTGATGTTATATTTAAATTATTTGCTTTTGCCATATTTTCTGCTTGTGATAAAGTTTTATCTCTAAAATCTGGAACTTTTACAGAAACTCTTGTATCATTTTCTTCTGTATATAAAACAATAATAGAATCTTTTGGAATACTAGAACCAGGTTTTGGCATTTGATCTGTTACTAAAGTTGAGTTCTTATCTCCACTAATATTAACTTTTGTAGTAAAGCCAGCTTGTTTTAATAATTTTTCTGCTTCTGTAACTGTTTTATTTCTAATATCAGGAACTGTTGCATAACTTGTATCTTCTTCTACAACATCTGTAGATGTTTGAGCATTACTAGATGTTAAACCTAAATAAGGTAAAATTTCAGATAACATTTGTGAAACTACAGGTCCACAAACTTGACCACCTTGGTGGCTACCTTCATTATTAGGATTTGGATCATGTACAGCAATTAATAAACATATCTCTGGTTTTTCTGTAGGAGCAATTGCAACATATGATGCAATGTAACCTTCATCTTCACGTCCTGCCTGTGGCTCTGATGTACCAGTTTTTCCACCTATAGAATATCCTTCAACTTTAGCAAGTCTACCAGAACCATCATCTACAACTGATTTCATTAAATTTCTCATTCTTTCAGAAGTAGATTTAGAAATAACTTGTCTTACTTGAACTGGTTCAATATCTGTAGTAGTACCAGTTTCTGGATTTATAATTTGTCTCACTATTCGTGGTTTCATTAAAATTCCGTCATTTGCAATTGCAGAAACCGCAGAAACTAATTGAATTGGTGTAATTGTAAATCTTTGACCAAAAGACATTGTAGCAAGTTCTACATCACCAACATCTTCTATGTTCCAATATGTACTACTAGCTTCTTGTGGTAAATCTATTCCTGTTTTATCAAAAAAACCAAATGCTTGGTAATATTTATATAAAGTTTCTGCACCAATACGCCTACCTAATTGTATTAAAGAAGGGTTACATGAAACCTGTAAAGCTTGTCTTAAAGTCTTAGGCCCTTTATGAGCTTGAGTCCAACAGCTAATACTTCTATCTGCTACTTCGATAGAACCATTACAATAAAAATCATTAGGAACATCTTCGCTGGTAATATTTTCTTCTAATGCAGTAGCAGCGGTTATTAATTTATAAGGGGAACCAGGTTCATAAGGTGAAGATACTACATTGTTTTTCCACATATTATATAATGCATCAGATTGTGCAGTAGAATCTAGAGTATTCCATGTAGTTTTTAGTTCTTCTGTATTGGGTTCAAAAGGAGTATTAAGATTGTAATCAGGATAGCAAGCCATTCCTAAGATATCTCCTGTACTAGGTGCCATTGCTACTACTGTACCACTATCTGCATGGTTTTCCTCTACGGCTTGTTTTAAATATTTTTCTAATACTGTTTGAATATTATAATCTATAGTTAAAACAATATCACTACCGTCTTCAGCAGGAATATAAGTTTGGTTACTATCTGGAATTTCTTCTTGAATAGCATCTGTTGATGTTGTTATTTTACCAGGAGTACCCTGAAGAACACTATTCCAGCTATCTTCTATTCCTTGAATACCAGTATTATCTGTTCCACAGAATCCTATTAAGTTAGAAGCCAAATTGTTATATGGATATACTCTTTTTGTATCTTCATCTATATTAATGCCAGTACTTATTTTTTCTGTTTCCATCCACTGTTTTAATTTATCTATTTTATCTTTATCAACTTTTTTTGCTATTGTTTGAACGTTAGAAGTACTATTAACTTTTTCTAATGTCTCATTATAATCTAGTTCAAAAATTTCAGAAAATGCTTTAGCAATTTTTTCTTTTTTAGTTTTAGTTTCTTCATCTGTTGAACCAACTATTTTTTGAGGATTAATTGTTACAGTATCTGTTGGTGTACTTATTGCTAGTGTTTTTCCAGTAGAATCATATATCGTTCCACGACTTGTGCTTATAATTTGATCTGTAGTTTGTTGATTATAAGCTTGTTCTTTTAAATCTGAACCCTGTACAAATTGTAACCATATAAGCCTAATTATTAATAATAGAAATATTATTAATAAAGAAATAAGTACAATTCTAAATTTTTTGATTGCTAATGAATTAGTAGAAAATTCGTTATTAACTGATTTATATAATTTATTATTATTTTTAGTATTCTTTGGTAAATTAAACTTGTTATTATTTTTTTTCTTCATCTGCATCACCTCAAAAGGATAGGGATTTGGGGACGTTCCTTAAATCCCTATTGTAAAATACTTCCTATATTGTATATTAAGTATGTATTAAAATCAATAAAATCACAGATTTTTCACAAAAGAATTTGACATAATTCTAACAAGCTTGTTATAATAAAAAAGTGAAAAATCAACGTATAAGATGCAAGTTAAAGGGTTAGGAGATATTATGAATTTATATGAAGAAACAAAGTTTTTAATGGATAAATATAATATTAAAGCTAATAAAAATCTTGGACAAAATTTCTTAGTAGACGAAAATGTTATAGAAACTGCGATAGAAAAATCTGATATTAATGAAGATGATTTAGTAATAGAAATAGGACCAGGGCTTGGGACACTTACTAAATATATATTAGAAAAGGCTGGAAGAGTTATATGTGTAGAGTTAGATAAAAGAATGATAAAAATATTAGAAGAAAGGTTTTTTCTTTATAAAAATTTTGAGGTAATTAATAATGATATATTAAAAGTAAATTTAAATGAACTTATAAATCAGGCAAAACAAAAATATAATTTAAGAAAAGCCAAAATTGTTGCTAATTTGCCATATTATATAACAACTCCTATAATTATGAAATTGTTAGAAAGTAAGATAGATATTGCAAGTATAACTGTAATGATACAAAAAGAAGTAGCAGAACGTTTAGCAGAAATTCCAGGAGGAAAAAATACAGGTGCAATAACATATACAGTGTATTATTATGGTAAAACGGAAAAATTATTAGAAGTTCCAAAAAGTTCGTTTATTCCAGAACCTTCTGTAACATCAGAAGTGATTAAAATTAATATTAGAAAAGAGCCACCAGTAAAGGTAAAAAATGAGTCTAGCTTTTTTAAGTTAATAAAAGTAGCCTTTTTACAAAGAAGAAAAACATTATTGAATTCACTAACTAATAATGGAATATCAAATAAAGAGGAATTAACACAGTTACTAAAAAAATTAAATATAGATGAAAAAATAAGAAGTGAAAAGCTGACAATAGAACAATTTGCAGAGATTTCAAATAATCTTAATAAATAAATTGTTATTGCCAAAGCTATATTAAAATGATATAATATGCTTGTAAAAAAGGATAAAAAGGAGGTAAGCATGAATCAAATTTTAGTTACAGAAAAATTATATATAACTCCCGAAATAAAGAGAAAAAAGAAGGTATATAAATTCGAATTCTTAATTTCACTTGTAATAGTTTGTGTTTTATCTTCTTATTACATATATGCTGAATATAATAAAAATAGGGATGAGGCGGTTTCACAAGATATATTGTCACAAGCTAATATAGTTGGAGAAGACCAAACTACCAAACCTACAGATAAATTAGTTGTAATGCTTAATAATGATGTAAATACTTTAGGAACAGATGATGATGCAATGGCAAGTTTAGATGAAGAAACTAAAAGTGTTTTATCAGAAGAATTTATAACAGCAGATGGCCAAGTATATAAACCAATTGCCACTATTAGAATTCCAAAAATAAATATATATTATCCAATTCTTTCAGAAACGTCAGAAGAGTTATTAAAGAAAGCACCAACAAAATTCTGGGGATGTGATCCAAATGAAGTAGGTAATTTTTGTATAGCAGGACATAATTATAGAAATAAAAAATTCTTTAGTAAAGTACCAACTTTGGAAAATGGAGATATTATAGAAATAACAGATACCAAAGGAAGAACCGTAAAATATACGGTTTATAATAAATATACTGTTACAGAAGAAGATATGTCGCCAACCAGTCCATTAACTAATGGAAGAAAAGATATTACATTAATAACTTGTACAGATGATTCAAAAGAAAGAGTAATAGTAAAAGCAACAGAGGTGTTATAATGGAATATAATGTAGGAGATATAGTAAGAACCAAAAAGCCCCATCCATGTGGAAGTAAGTTATGGAAGATAACAAGAGTTGGTGTAGACTTTGGATTAAAATGTGAAGGGTGTGGACATTTTATATTAGTAGAAAGGCAAAAAGCTTTAAAAATGATAACTAAAAAAATAAACTAAGACTGCAATACGAAAATTGCAGTTTTTTTCTTGAAATGCAAAGAAAATGTGATAAAATAGATATATATTGTAAGTTGAGACTTGCTTAAAATAATATTTTATTTAAGAAAGGATGATGTATAGCAAAAACAAATTAGTAACTCGTTACTTGCATTCGAAAGGAGAAGTAAATGGCAAAGATTATTAAATTGCGGTCTTCAGAAGCTATAAATCTTGTTCTGGAACATTATTTACCTGAAAAAAGATTTAAAATAACAGTATTGGGAGAAGTAAGTCTTGAATTAGATATGGAAACTGCCACAGAAATATTTAATTTGTTGTTTGAAAAAAATTTGGTAAAACTGAACGAGGTAGAATTTTTAAATGAAGATTTTGCAAATGTCACTGTTGTAGAATCCAGTGAGAACAGCGAAGCTGAGCAGATTGTACAGCCGAGTACGACAAAGACTAGCAAAGAGAAAGTCTTAGATTTCCTTTGTGAGGTCTCACCAAATCATTTCAGTACAAAAGAAATTGCAGAAAAAGTGGGGTCAAGCTATCCAGCTGTAAGTAATTCATTGAGTAAATTACTTAATGAAGGAAAAATAAGTAAAGATAGCAACAAAAAATATTTTATATCTTCAACGGAAAATACGGCTTTAGAATCCACAAATGAGGGAGAGGCCTCAAAAGTGTCAACAGAACAATCTGATGACGAAAAAGCAAATGCTGAAAAATCTTCAGAAACATCAGTTGATGAAGAAAAAAATGTACCCGAAAATTCCTATATAGAAGGAGCAAAAACTATGTTGAAAGTTTTTGACGACGAAAATAATAAAGATATAGTGAATTATATATTTTTTGATAGGAAGAACAACTTTGAAGTGAAAAAAATAAGGGAGAAATTTCCTACTAAAGAAGAACGGATCTCGAAAATAATAAAAGCACTTGCAAAAAAAGAGATTATTATATTTGATGAAAAGCTTCCACCCGAGGGAAGATATATTATCTTACCATTGTGGAGAATTTATGCAAATTTACTGGGAAATAAGGAACCAGTGGAAAAAGGAGCATTAAGAAATGCTGCTGAGACTGGAATAAAAGAATTTGACAATTTAATAAAACAGGCGCTGCAACATGGACTTGTCGAAAGGAGCGAGGAAAAAAGAGTAATACGCTATGCTGTAAAAAAAGCAATTTAAGAAGAAACATAAGACGGGGAAGTTTTCCCCGTCTTATGTTATGGGTTCAATATAAAGTAAAAATATTTAATTTAAATATTTTTCAATTTCATTCCATACATTTTCTGTATAAATTCTTCTTTCAGAAGAAAAAGGTAAAGTAGTAATGTCACCAATTGGATTTAAAGCTTTTTGAATTTCTTGTGTAGCAGAATCAACTTTAGTAATTGCAATCTTATCAGCTTTATTTGCGATAATAATAAATGGAATTTTACTACTTATAATATAATTATACATTAACTTATCATTTTCTGTTGGTTTATGTCTTATATCAACTAAAAATATTATTAAAGAAATTTGTTTCCTTTTATAAAGGTATTCTTCGATAAAATTTCCAACTATAACTTGTTCTTTTTTAGACATTTTACTATAACCATAGCCAGGTAAATCTACAAAATAAAATTTAGAGTCAATATTATAAAAATTTATTTGTCTAGTTTTACCAGGTTCACTACTGGTTTTAGCAAGTTTTTTTCTATTAATTAAAGTGTTTATAAATGAAGATTTACCAACATTGGATTTTCCAACCAATACAACCTCTGGAAAATTAGTTGAAGGATATTGTTTAGGTCCAACTGCGGAAATCTCAAATTTTGGTTCTTTTACTATCATAAAAATTCTCCTTAATTTTTTATATTGCTATATTTTATATTCTATTTTGAGTGTGAAAAAAATTTAAAGGATATATTATAGGGATTGTAAGGAACGTCCCTAAATCCCTATTTTTCTATTTTACTGTTATTTTTTCTAAACCACCCATATATGGTCTTAATACTTCAGGAACAATTACACTTCCGTCTGGTTGATAATTATTTTCCATAATTGCAATCAACATACGTGGTGGAGCTACAACAGTGTTATTTAAAGTATGTGCAAAATAATTTCCTTTTTCACCTTTTATTCTAATTCCTAATCTACGAGCTTGTGCATCTGTTAAATTAGAACAGCTTCCTACTTCAAAATATTTCTTTTGTCTTGGGCTCCATGCTTCAACATCACAAGATTTAGCCTTTAAGTCTGCTAAGTCACCACTACAACATTCTAGAGTTCTTACAGGAATATTCATGCTTCTAAAGAATTCTACAGTATATGACCACATCTTGTTATACCAATCCCAAGAATCTTCTGGTTCACATACAACAATCATTTCTTGTTTTTCAAATTGATGAATTCTATATACACCACGTTCTTCCAAGCCATGTGCACCTTTTTCTTTTCTAAAGCAAGGAGAATATGATGTCATCGTATATGGCATATCTTCTTTTTTTAAAATTTGTCCTTTAAATTTTCCAATCATAGAATGTTCACTTGTACCAATTAAGTACAAATCTTCACCTTCAATTTTATACATCATGGCATCCATTTCTTCAAAGCTCATAACACCTGTTACGACATCACTTCTAATCATATAAGGTGGGATACAATAAGTAAAACCTTTATTAATCATGAAGTCTCTTGCATATGTTAAAACAGCGGAATGTAATCTTGCAACATCTCCAATTAGGTAATAAAATCCTTGACCAGCAACGCGTCTTGCACTATCTAAATCTAATCCGCCTAAGGCTTCTAAAATTTCTCCATGGAATGGAATTTCATAATTTGGAACTACAGGCTCACCAAATCTCTCAATTTCTACATTCTCACTATCATCTTTTCCTATTGGAACAGATTCGTGCATAATGTTAGGGATCTTCATCATTCTCACTTTAATTTCTTCTGCATATTTATTTTCTAGTGCTTCATTTTCTTCTAGTTTACTGTTTATTTCTTGGACTTCGGCTTTTATTTTTTCAGCTTCATCTTTTTGCCCATTTCTCATTAAATTACCGATTTCAGCACTTAGCGTTTTTCTTTTATTTCTTAATTCATCACCAGTAAGTGTAGCTTCTCTAGATTTTTTATCTAGTTCTATAACTTCGTCAACTAATATTAGTTTTTCATCCTGAAATTTTTTCTTTATATTTTCTTTTACAATGTCAGGATTTTCTCTTAAAAATTTAATATCTATCAATCTAATTTCCCCCTAATTATTTTTTTGTATAATCTAAATTTAAATCTTGGGCTACTTCAAATCTATGTTTTTGACCAGTAATATTGTCTGGTCTTTCTGGAATTTCTTCTAAAAACATTTTTTCAGGTCTAACCCAAATATAATTTCCATTTTCTCTTGGATATAAAGGTTTATATACTACCATTCTTTCTTTGGTTTCCGAATTACAAGCTACATTTTCTACAAAATAATAATTGCCTTTAAAATGACGATAAACTTTTCCAATTTCTACTTGATTCATAAAAACACCTCCATTTATAAATATATTCTAATAAATTGTTCTAAAAATATTGTTATTTTAAGTACAATTTAATTTAGACAAACAAAAACGTCCTTATATAAAAATATAAGGACGAATATAATCCGCGGTGCCACCTTAAGTCATTATAAAAATAATACACTCAATTAGTAGGGTAACCGCCTAACTTACGGTTTAGTTTTCACTAAAAACATCTAAGAGTAGATTCGCATATAAATTTTATTTACTTGCACCACCCGTAAACTCTCTAAAAAAATTAAATATGTTACTATTCTCTTATCAAACGTTTATATTAATATGTAACACATTTTAACATAATATGTATAAATATTCAATAAAAAAAATAAAAAATATTATATAGGTGAGAATAGGGATTTGGGGACGTTCCTTGAAATCCCTATTCTACACTTGGAAAATTATGTTAAGTATGGTATAATAAAATACAGAAAAATTTTGAAAGGAGACTTAGCAATGAAAGAGTCTATTAGAAAGAATAGTGAAAAGCTATTCTTACTGAAGGTATGCTTACCTTTAGTATATCAGGAAATTGGAGATGTAGGTATTGAAGCGGTCGAACAAGGCTGGGCGAAGGAACAAGATTTGAGATTTATCAATGACCTTGTTCACAAATATGTAGCGAAAGCTACAGAAGAAGCCATTTCCTATGAGGGAAGTCTGCAAGAAAAAATTGCCTTATTAAAAAGTTTTAATTTTTTCTTATATGCGTATATGGAGAGCAAAAATCCAAAGACGATGGAAGAAGTTGAAGAAATTATTAAAGAATATTACAACAATGTGGAAAGTTCAGTGAAATTAGGAGGTTGAAAATGTTTTTTAAAGACAGAATTGATCAAATGACAAGAAGTGACTTGGAAAAGGAAATTCTTACTTATAAGGATTTCTCCAAGTATAACCGGAAAGAACTGGAGAAGGAATTAAAAGTAATTCTTACGGAAATCAATTTGGATGAGTTTTCTGATCAGCAGTTGGAGGATCTGCTTAGAGCGAATTATTCTTTTTCTGACTACACCACACAAGAGCTTCGGGAAGAGCTTAGACGCCATTCGAGGTTCCAAGAGTGGTCACGAGAGGAATTAGAAGAAGAATACGAACAGTTAGAGGAACCAAATGTTGAAAAACATAAGAATATAAAGTGGATTCTTATAGTGGTTCTCTGTTCTATTATGGCATATTATTTTGGTGCAATGAATACACAACTTAACTACCAAGAACAAAGAATATATGAACTCCAACAGGAACTTAATATTCTGGAACAGGAAAACGAAGTAGTTGAAGACAAACTTGAGAGTTTGTCAGATATAATCGAAATGATTATAAACTATATAACTACTGAAGACATTCCATCAGAGAAAAATCCAGGCACATCAGCGGATTTTATTTAACGGTAAATTAAGCACTTTACATCTTTCCCCCAGCGAAAGCTGGGGGATTTCCTTTTTATATATAGTATATGTCCCTATAGTAAAAAATATATATAAAGCTTATTTTATTCAAAATACATAAAAAATTTAATAAAAAACGAAATTTTGTTTGACAAACAAAAAATCATATGATACTATGTAAAAAAATAAAGTGGAGGCGTGAACAAGTGAAAAAAGATAAAAGCGATTTAAATAAAAGAGAGATTTCAATTTTAAATTTCATATCTAAACAAATAAAAGTAAATCAATATCCACCATCAGTAAGAGAAATTTGTAAAGCAGTAGGTTTAAACTCTACAGCAACAGTACATGGATATTTAGAAAAGTTAGAGCAAAAAGGATATATAAGAAAAGAATCACAAAAAGGTAGAGCATTAAGAGTTGTTAATGAAGATGATGTTATAAGAAAACCAAAAGATGTATATGCTGGTAAAGAATTAGTAGATGTACCAGTAGTGGGAAAAATAACAGCAGGTGCACCTATATTGGCAGTAGAAAATATAACAGATACTTTCCCAATTCCGCTAGATTTTGTTGGAAATTCAGAAAGTTTTATGCTAACCGTTAGAGGAGAAAGTATGATAGAAGCTGGTATTTTAGATGGTGACTATATATTAGTAAAACAGCAAAATACTGCAGAAAATGGTGAAATTGTTGTTGCTTTAATAGATGATGAGGCAACAGTAAAAACATTTTACAAGGAAAAAGATTATATAAGATTGCAACCAGAAAATCATACAATGGCACCAATAATAGTTCCAGATTGTAAAATACTTGGTAAAGTAGCGGGTGTATTTAGAAAAATGTAGTATAAAATAAAAAAATAAAGACATAATATATCTTAGGTGAGTATATTATGAAAAAAGATGAAGAAGTTAATGACATAGATGTTGGGGAAGATGTAAGTAGAAACGGTGAATTTATTCCAACAAAATTTGCATGGATTAGTTTAGGTCATCAAAAAGAAAACGCGAAAAGGTTACAAAATATAACGAAAAAAGAAGATAAACATAGCAAGTAAATATTAAAAAAATAAATGTGGATTTATTTGTAGAATTGTTAATTAAATTTCATTTCTACAATTTAATAAATCCACATTTTTTACTTGAAAGAGACTACAAAGAATGATAAAATAAAAATGTTAGCAAAGGAGGGGATATGTATGGATGGTAAAAGCAAAGAGATCTATTCAGAACTTAGTGCTTTTTTGGATAGTATAGACGAACAAAGAAGAAATAAAATCCCAGAAGACTTAAGAGAGCTAATTAATAGCAAAAAAGATGATAGCTATACACCAAAATATCCCAAAGGAACTCCTTTAGAAAAACTAAAAATGAGAAAAGAAACTCGAGATATGATTAATTTATTAAATTTTAATTATTGGTGCGAAAACGAAAAGCAAAGAAAGGAATTAATAGAACAAATAGCAAATGGCAATAAAAATGAAAGTGCGAAAGCTAATGCTTTCGATAAATTAAAAAATATATTTAAAAAGAAAAGCTAAAATCTTTTCTTTGTTCATGTTAACTTGTATATACCAATATACGAGTTTTTATATATTAAATTGACTTTTATACATATTATAATAAGCACCTTTTTTATAAATTAATTCATCATGAGTTCCAACTTCTACAATATTGCCATTTTCTATAAAGACAATAAAGTCACAATTTCTTATTGTAGATAATCTATGTGCGATAATTATAGATGTAGAATTTTCTGTTAATTTTAAAATTGCTTTTTTAATCATTTCTTCAGTTAATAAATCAATATTACTTGTGGCTTCATCTAAAATTAAAATAGGAGGTTTTATTAGCATAATTCTTGCAATATTTAATAATTGAACTTCACCTTCAGAAAGCATATCAGAATTCGAAATATAAGTATCATAACCATTAGGCAATTTTTCTATAAATGAGTTTGCAAAAGCCAATTTTGCAGCTTGTTTAATTTCTTCTATACTTGCATTAGGTTTTCCATATGCAATATTTTCTTTTATAGTTCCCTGAAAAATTTTAGTATCTTGAAGAACCATGCCAATATTTTTTCTTAAATCATTAATGTTAAGATCATTAATGTTAGTATTATCTATTAATATTTCGCCATTATTTATTTCATAAAATCTATTTAATAAATTAATGATTGTAGTTTTTCCAGACCCTGTTTTACCAACTATTGCGATACTTTTTCCGCTTGGAATATATAAATTGAAATTTTTAATAAAAGGCTTATCAGTATAAGAAAAAGCAACGTCTTTAAATTCGATAGAATAGTTTGGTTTTACCTCCAATTTCTTATTACTAAGCAAAGGTAAAGTTGTAGGAGTTGCAGTATTTATAAAATTTAAAATTCTTTTACTAGATGCAATTGCAGTCTGAATCTCGCTAAACACAGAAGTTATTTCATTAAATGGTCTAGTGAACAAATTTGTATAAATTAAAAACGTAGAAATATTACCAATTGTTAAACTACCATTTTTACAAAATATTATTCCAAGCATTGCAATTATTATATAAGAAATGTTAGACACAAACCTTGTACTTGGATTTGTAAGTGATGAATAAAATTGTGTTTTATAGCCGAATTTATATAGTTCAGAATTTTTTTTGTTAAAAGTATTACTAGCAATTTCATCATAGTTAAAGTTATCAAAAGTTTTCTTGCCACTTATAAATTCATCAGTATATGCATTTAAATTTGCTAATAAATTAGCTCGTTTGCTAAACATATTATTTGTATGTGCAACTATATATTTTGATATTACAAACATTAGTAAAGATAGAATTATAAGTATAATAGTTAAACTAATATTTAAAGTTACCATTATATAAGTTGCAAATATAATAGTAAATAAGCCACTTATAATTTTAGAAATACTTTGGATAGTTCCATTAGCAATGTTTTCTATATCAATAGAAAACATATTAATAATATCACCAGTCTCAAATTTTTCTAAAGCAGGTATTGGTAAATTATTTATTTTATTAAAAAGTATCATTCTAATATTTTTAGAAAGTTTACTAGTATAGCTATTTAAAAAATAATTTAACAAGAGATTACTGATAAAAAGTAAGATAAATATCATTGCAAGTACAATAAAGTAATTTATTAAATTATTATTTATACCTATTTCGTCTATTAAATTACCAATTATAACAGGGTACGAAATACTTAAAGCAGCAGAAATAATAGAGAAAATAGTTATTAAAAAAATATATAGTTTAGAAAATTTAAATTTTAATAATTTCATTTACTATGCTCCTTTACTTATACTATTTTGTAGTTCATATATTTTTTTATACAGTTCTGAATTTTTTAAAAGTTCAGCATGTGTACCAATATTTTCAATTTTTCCATTATTAAAAACTAGAATTTTAGAACAATTTTTTATTGTAGAAGTTTTTTGAGAAGCTATAAATGTTGTAATTTTATACTTGTTAGCGTAATTAAAAATATTTTGTAATACTTGTGATTCTGTATATAAATCTAAAGCACTAGTTACATCATCAAAAATTAATATTTTAGGCTTGCCAATAAATCCTCTAGCTATATTTATACGTTGCTTTTGTCCACCAGATAAATTTGACGCATTGTTTTGTAATACAAAATTTATTGTATTATCTTTTTTGTTAACAAATTCACTAGAATTAGATAATTCTAAACTTTTAATAATTTCTTTTTCATCAGAGGTTCTTCCTAAGAAAATATTTTCGAAAATTGTAGCTGTAATAAAATCTGGTTTTTGTCCAATATATGTTATATTAGATTTTAAAAATTTAGAATTATATTCATTTATATCTTTTCCATATAATTTTAAAGTTCCAGAAGTTCTAGTAATTGATCTATTTAATAATTTTAAAAAAGTAGTTTTACCAGAACCAGTAAGTCCTATAATTCCAATAATTTCTCCTGGTTTTACTTGTAAAGCAATGTCCTTTAAGTTCATATTAGAAAAATATGAAAAATTCATAGCAGATATATCAAAAACGTAATTACAAGGTTTAAATTCCTGAAGGTTACCAAATTTATTTTCTTCTTTTATATTAAACAATTCTATAATACGTTTAGCTGATGCAAATGCTTTGGTATAAATTGTAACTAAATTTGAAAGAACAACAATAGCTAATAACATTTCAGATATATAGTTTATTATTGCAATAATTTCACCTTTAGATAAATTTCCACCCAAAAATTCTACATTACTAATATTTAATATTATTAAAGTAGTAAAGTTTAAGATAAATATAGAAACAGGATTTAAAAGAAAAGATAAAATATTAGCAATTTTGCTATGAATATATGTTAAATTATTTACTTTATTGAATTTTACTTTTTCTGAATTTTGTGTAACAAAACTTCGTATTAATTTTATATTTGTTAAATTTTCTTTTATTCTTAATGTTAATTTATCTAAATATAAATTGGCTTTTTGATAAATTCTACTAGCAGATTTTGCAATAAGTAATATTACAAGGAATAATATTATACTAGACACAAGAACATTTATAGCAATTTGTATATTTATTAAAGAAATCATAATAATAGAACCAATAAAAATAAAAGGAACTCTTATTACTAATCTTATAAACATTGCAATTCCAGTTTCTAAATTTGGAACATCATTAATTATTCTATTAACAATTGCAGAACTTCCAATATTATTTAATTTGTTAGCAGGTAATTTTTGAATATGAGAAAATAGTTTTTCTCTTAAAGTCTTACTATATCCCTGTGAAGTAATTGCAGCTATATATTGTGCTGAGCAAGCAAAAATAAGTCCAACTGTTACAAGAACAAGTAGTCTTATAGAATAGTATAAAAGTCCATTAGAAGAGAAATTATTATAGTTATCTATAAAATAGGCTATAATAATTGGTAATAGTACTTCGATAATTGCTTCTAATAATTTTAAAATTGGTCCAAAGACTAAGTTTAATTTATATTTTTTTAAATATTTAAATAATTTTTTCATATAAATTTAAATTCCTTTCATGTTACTTATCTTTTACAAAATATCAAAATTATTATATCATTAATATACTAAAAATATGTAGTTATTTAGCATAAAAAATATATAGACATTTTGTATTATATAATATAAAATGTACTATAGATTTAGGAGGAAAAAGATGAAAGCTTTAGTTACAGGTGCATCATCAGGAATAGGAGAGGAAATAGCAAAAGAATTAGGGAAAAAAGGATATGACATAATTCTTGTAGCAAGAAATGAAAAAAAATTAAAAGAGGTTGCATCTAAAGTACAAACGAAAACTAGAATAATAATTATGGATTTATCTAAAAAAGAAAATTGTCAAAAACTATATGAGGAAACTAAAAATGAAGATATAGATATTTTAATAAATAATGCAGGTTTTGGTGTTCACGGAAAATTTTGTGATACAGATTTAGATAAAGAAGTGAAAATGATAGAAACAAATATAACTGCTGTTCATATTTTAATGAAATTATTTTTAAAAGATATGATAAAGAAAAACAGTGGACATATCTTAAATGTTGCTTCTATGGCAGCATTCGGTCCAGGACCATTAATGAGTGCATATTATGCTACAAAAGCATATGTATATAGAGTATCACAAGGGGTAAAAACAGAACTTAAAAAGAATAATTCAAAAGTTAAAATTTCAGTATTATGTCCAGGTCCAGTAAGAACAAATTTTAATAAAGTAGCAGGAGTAGATTTTGCAGCTCCATCTTTAAGCAGTGAATATGTTGCAAAATATGCAGTAAATAAGATGCTAAAAAATAAATTTACAATAGTACCTGGAATATTTATGAAAATAACTAGATTTTTCGAAAAAATAGTGCCACATAATTTAGTAAGTAATATTTCATATTTTGTAAATTATAGAAAAGATAAATAAACCTTATGATAGTGCTAAAAGTAGTTAAGTAAAATAAAGGAGAAATGTTATGAGATTGATGTTTGCATCAGATATACATGGAAATGCATATTTTGGTAATCAGTTAAAAAAGATATTTGAAAGAGAAAAACCAGAAAAATTAATATTGTTAGGAGATTTATTATACAATAAATCAATTTTATCATTTGGAAGAAATAATGAAAGACAAAAAACAGCTGGAATTCTAAACGATTTAATGGATTATATAATTGCAGTAAGGGGAAATTGTGATACAGATTTGGATCAGGCTTTATTATATTTTCCTATGATGAATGATTACAAAAAATTAACTGTAGATGGTTATGAATTTTTTATAACACACGGACATTTATACAATAAATATCATTTGCCACCATCAAATAAAAAGGTGATATTAATACATGGACATACACATATACCATGTATAGAGAATACAAAAGAATATTTGTATTTAAATCCAGGTTCTATAGCTGATCCAAGAGAAGGCAATCCAAATACTTATATGATATATGAAAATAAAGAGTTTATAATTAAAGATTTAGAAGGATACGAGTTAAAAAGTATAAATTTAGATGAATGCTATTAATTATGATAAAATAAAATATCATATAGTATATGGAAAAGTAAAAAATTTATATATTCATATAAAAAATGGTGAAGTAATAGTAAAGGCACCGAAATTTATTACTAAAAAATACATAGATAAAATTATAGAACAAAAAAGGAACTGGATATTAAAAAAGTTAGAAGAAACCAAAAATGTACCAAAAGAAAGAGAATATACTAAAACAGATATAGAAAAGTTAAAAAACAAATTAGAATATATTTTTCCAGAATTAATAAAACAAACCAACTTGGTTCCAAATAAAATAAGAATTAGAAACATTAAATATGCATGGGGAAGTTGCTCAAGTAATAGAAATATAACAATAAATTTGAAATTAATTGACAAATCAGAAGAAGAAATTAGATATGTTGTATTACACGAGTTATGTCATTTAAAATATATGAATCATTCAGATAAATTTTGGAGTTTAGTGGAAAAATATATGCCTAATTATAAAGAAATAAGGAAACAATTAAAGCACTAACCCAAAAGCTTATTTTTGTTTGGTGGGCTATAATTGAATGAAACAAATAAAAATACAATAGATAAGGCAGGAGATACAAAATGATAAGTTCAAAAGATGGGATAATAGGTTTTGCTATAGGGGATGCAATGGGAGTTCCAGTAGAATTTACTAACAGAGAAAAATTAATGAGAAATCCTATAACATCAATGGAAGGTTTTATGAGTCATAATGTTCCAAAAGGGACTTGGTCAGATGATACATCTATGACAATAGCAACTATGGATTCAATAATTAACACTAATGGTGATATTATTGCTAATGATATGGCAAATAGATTTTTGGAGTGGATGGAAAAAGGAAAATATACACCAGGTGGAAAAATTGTTGATATAGATAGAACAACTTTAAGAGCTTTAGGAAAATATAAAACGACTAGAAGAAGTGCAGTAAATTGTGGTTGTACAAGTAATACAGACAATGGTAATGGTTCATTAATGAGAATGCTACCAATAGTGTATTATTCATATTTGAATTGGTTAGAGCAGGACAAAATTTTAAAATTAGTTGCAGGTCTATCATCAATTACACATGCAAATGAACTAGTAATTATGGGATGTTATATGTATGTTAATTATGCAATTGAATTATTAAACACAAATAATAGAAAAACTGCATATTCTAAAATTCAAAATTTAGATTACTCAATGTTTTCTATGCCAACAATACGAGCATATACTAGAATTTTAGATCATGAAATTTACCATTATGGTGTTGATGAGATTAAATCATCAAGCTATATAGTAGATACTCTAGAAGCTGTTTTATGGGTACTTATAAATACAGATACATATAATCAAGCGATAATTGGAGCTATCAATTTAGGTAGCGATACAGATACAATTGCTGCTTGTACAGGAGGTTTAGCTGGAATTATTTATGGTATAAAAAGTATTAATTCAGATTGGAAAATTGATTTACGTAAATATGCTGAAATTGTAGAACTTTGCGAAAAGTTTGACAAAATATTATATAACTTAAATGGAAAAGAAATTAATAATAATTCTATAAATAAAAATGATATATTAAGAAGAATAGAAATTGTAAATGAAGATATAATCAAGGTTCCAGCAGATGCATTAATTTGTGCTAATACATCTGGTAATTTAGGCAGAGGTGGAGAAGGTACTATGTTTTCTAGAGCTGGTATAGAGTTAGAAAATAAATGTAAAGAATTTGATGAATTAAGTAGAGGACAAGCTAAAGTAACAAGAGCATATAGAATTAATACAAAGTATATTATTCATACAGTAGTACCAAAATGGTATGATGAGAGCGAAACAAACCAAAATGAAATACTTGGAGAATGTTATAAAAATTTTTTTAGAATTTCAGCAGATTATGATATTAAAAGTTTAGCAATTCCTACGCTTGGTATAGGAGCATGTAAGGCGCCAGTTGATATAGCAGTAAAAATTGCAATTGATAGTATAATAAATAATTTTTACAGAAATTCAGATATAGAAAAAATATATATAGTTTGTAATGATTCTAGAATACAAAGAACATATGTAGAATACTTAAATAGTTTATTAGATTAAAAAAATTGGTAGTAGATGTTTTTTCTACTGCCAAGTTTTTTGTGCAAGATATGATATAGGGAGGGAAAAGGGGACGTTCCTTAAAATCCCTATTTCATAGAAAATAGTATTTTAAGCATTTTATATGAAAATAAAAAAAGTAAATAGGGAAAAAAAGGAACGTCCCCTTTTCCCTAATATTTTACAATGTCATTATAAGTTTCTATTGCATAGCTATCTGTCATACCAGAAATATATGTAATAATAGCTTTTTGATAATCATGAATATCATTCATATTATATAAAATTTTATTTTTTAAATGAGTTCTATCTGTTTCTATATTCCAATAACAAGAAATCCACTTTATAAATGTATCAATCACTTTATTGTAAAAAGGTTTAATACTGCTTAATTTTTCTAAAGTATTCATTCCATCATAGCATTCATTTAAAGTGTTAAAAATTTCATTTAATATAAGACTAAAATATCTTTCTGAAGGTTTCATACATTTATGTTTATAAATATATCTGTAATTAAATTCTTTTAATCTTTTGATTTTTTCAAAAGTAGTTTCAGAAAATTTTAAACCTTCTTCTATAGAGGAATTTATACATAAATCGGCGATTAAATCGCCTATAATATTAGTATTGTTCAGATTTGCAGATTTAGGAAGTTCTAACAAATTATATAATTCTTCTAAATTGCTATCTAATATTCCCATAGATATGGCATCTTCTATATCTCGACCTAAATATGAAATTTTATCAGAAATCTTTACTACGCAACCTTCCCAAGTATATGGAGAATATTGGTTAAGATTGATATAATTTTTTTCTAAATCGATAAATTCAGTTCTAGGTTTTAAAGATATTTCATCTATTTCACCACAGTGGGATATAATACCATCTCTTACTGCATATGTTAGGTTTAGATTTTTTTCTTCATTATTAACGTTTGTTAGCAATTCTATATTATCAACAAAATTTAATCCATTTCTTTCATGCCAAAAAGATTTTAGTCCGTTTTCGATGCAAAGTTTATTTAAGATTTGTTCACCTTTGTGACCAAAAGGACTGTGACCAATATCGTGAGATATAGAGATAGCTCTTGTTAAAGTTGTATTTAAGCCTAAGGCTTTTGCAATTGTATAACTTGTTGCATCAACATTATTTACATGTTCAATACGTGTACAAATATGATCATTTTTGGGTAAAAAAAATACTTGTGTTTTATGTTTTAATCGCCTATAAGCATTACAATATATAATTCTATCATAATCTCTTTCGAAATCAGAGCGTACATCATTTTCTTTTTTATATAATTCATCTTCTCGTGAAATTAAATTACTCCAATTTGGATTAGATGGAGTAGCAGAAACACTACTAAATTTAAAATCCATTTAAATACCTCCTATAATTTATATGATAATAGTTTATCAAATATCAAAAGAAAAGTACATGAAAAATAGCAAGTTATATGTTAAAATATAGATAAGTTAATATTTGAACACAAGAAAAAAAGGGGGATATGTTGTGAAGAAAAAGAATACTAGAAAATATATAATTATAACGCTTATTATACTTATTGCTGTTGTTATATTAAGGTCAATATATATAGATAATCTCGGAATATATTATCCTACTATTATAAAACAAATAAAGGCAAATCTAATATTTGGATATGATTTATGTGAATATGATATAATGTTAATAGATGTATATAAAGCAGCAAAAAACAATGATTATGAGTATGTAAAAGAAAATTATAAACATATAGCAGGTATTACTTTTCCAGAGTGGAGATGTAATATTTGTAAAAAGAAAGGTTTAAGTTATGATACACTATGTAGTGATTGTGCTAATGCAACTAATAGATGTGAGATATGTAGTGGGATAAAAATATTAGATGATAAAACAAGAACTGATTATGAACATTATATTTGGGATATTGTATATCATTATTATGAGTAAAAAGTATGTGTTTTTTACGCATACTTTTTTGTTTTCTCAAAAAAATTTTAAAAAAAGTACTTGACATTAAAAAAAAAGGGAGTATAATAAAATCTATAAAGGTCAAAGAAAGTCAAAGTCAGAAACAAAAAAGACTTCAATAAATGCCTTAAAGTACAATATAATTTATAATATGAATTTTAAAGAAAGTTCATAAAGGTCAAAAAAGGAAGTGAAGAAATGAGAATATCAGATGTAATAGAAGATTTTATAAAAGAAATGCTAAAAACAGATGACGAACTAGAAATACAAAGAAATGAACTTGCTGAACATTTTAATTGTGTGCCTTCACAAATAAATTACGTAATATCCACACGATTTAAACCTTCACAGGGTTATTATGTAGAAAGTAAAAGAGGTGGTGGTGGTCACATAACAATTAAAAAAATCAATGTAACGCAGAGTAATTATATAATGCATCTAATAAATAGCATTGGAGATACTTTAACTTCTAATGAAGTGGATATTTTCATAAGTAACTTATTGTCAGATGATATAGTAACTAAAAAAGAGGCTAAACTTTTAAAAGTAGCAACAAGTGATAATGTACTTAGTGTACCAATCGATATAAAAGATACTTTACGAGCAAAAATATTTAAGAATATGTTAATAAATTTGGTTGAAGATTAATATCAAAACAAAATAAATATGTATGAACAATTTAACATTTATTAATTAAGATGGGAGGAATTTATTATGAAATGTCAAAATTGTGGTAGAAAAGAAGCAAATGTAAAATATACACAAATTATTAATGGTGTAAAAAAAGAAATGAATTTATGCGAGGATTGTGCAAGAGAATTAGGAATAGGAAGAGAACTTAATTTTAATATGTCTATGAATTTGCCAAGCTTTTTAGGTGGATTCTTTGATGAATACAATATGGATTCATTTATTCCAACAATCGGAGCTTTAAGAGAAGAAGGATGCAATACTTGTGGTACAACATACAATGAATTTGCAAATACAGGCTTATTTGGTTGTATGGATTGTTATGATATATTTGCAGATAGATTAGATCCAATATTAAGAAATATACAAGGTTCTAACAGACATGTTGGCAGAAAAGCAAAAAGTTTGGATAAATCTATTGTAAAAAATATGGAAGCTAAAAAGAAAGAACTAGAAAAGGATAAAGAAGCAAAGAAAGAAAATAAGAATACTAAAGAATCATTAGAGGAAGAATTAAAACAAGCTATTAAAGAAGAAAGATATGAAGATGCAGCAAAAATAAGAGATGAAATTAAAAAAATGAATGGTGATAAATAATAAAATCAGTAATTAATTCTTTAGGAGGGAAAAATATGCTAAATTGGTATTTACAAAGTGGAAAAGATTCAGATGTAATAATAAGTTCTAGAATAAGATTAGCAAGAAATATATCAAATTATCCATTTGAAACAAAATGTAATGGAGCAAAAAAAGAAGAAATAACTAAATTAATAGAAGAAGCAGTAGTTGGTAACAAATATGGAATTAAGCTTTTAAGATTAAAAGACATGGATGATGTTACCATTAATAGTTTGATAGAAAAAAGGTTAATAAGTCCAGACTTTGTAAAAGGCAAAGATACTGCAAAAGCTATACTTATAAATGATGATGAAAATGTATGTGCAATGATACATACAGATGATCACATTAGTTTACAAGTATTTGGAGCAGGTCTAGAGTTAGACAATTTATTAAATCTAATTATTGAGCTAGATGAATATTTAGATGAAAAGTTAAAATTTGCATTTAACGAAAAATATGGATTTTTAACAGCATGCCCATTAGAGGCAGGAACAGCGATGAAGGCATCTGTAATGGTACATTTACCAGCATTGCAAATTACAGGTAATATGGGAAAAGTTTTAGAAATAATAAATAATTTTGGTATGAATGTAACAGGAATTCATGGGGAAGGTAGCAAATCCGAAGGCGCATTATATCAAATATCTAATAAACAAACTCTAGGAATTTCTGAAAAAGAAATTATAAAGAAATTAAAATTAATAACAGATAAAATAATAGAGCAAGAGAGAATTGCAAGAAAATATTTAGGAAAAAATAGGTTAAATTTAGAAGACAGATTATATAGAGATTATGGTATTTTAACAAACTGCAGAAAAATTTCAGAAAGTGAATGTAAGGATTTATTATCAACATTAAAATTAGGAACAGATTTAGGAATTGTTAATGAACTAACAGACTTAAAAATAAATAAATTATTATTATATACACAAGATGCAAACTTACAAAAATATTTAGGAACAAAACTAGAAGGAATAGATTTAGATGCTAAAAGAGCAGAACTTATTAAAACAATTATAAAAGAGTAAGGAGGTAGATATTTATGACATATAAATTTACAAATAGCGCTCAAAATGTTTTAGAGATTGCAAAAGAAATTGCAATAGAATTAGGACATAATTATATAGGAACAGAACATATATTGTATGGTTTAACAGAAGAGGAAAATGGTGTTGCAAGTAAAGTTTTAGAAAACCAAAATATAAATTCTGAAAACGTATTAGAAGAAATAGAAAATTTAATAGGTAGAGATGAAGGAAGAACTATAACAAGTTTAAGTTTTACACCAAGAACTAAAAGAGTGTTAGAAAATGCATTTTTAGAGGCAAGAAAACTAGACTCAGATTATATAGGAACAGAACATATTTTAATAGGAATAATGAGAGAAGCAGATAGTATTGCTGTAAGAATCTTATTAGACTTAGGTATTAATCCACAAAAATTATATAATGAAATAGTAAAAGTATTAGAAGAAGATGAAGATATAAACAATGGGGAAGGTTCTCAAAATAGAAAAACAGGAAGTTTTAATTCTACACCAACATTAAATCAATATGGAACAGATCTAACTAAAAGTGCAAGTCTAGGGAAATTAGATCCTGTAATAGGAAGAAAGAATGAAATAGAAAGAGTTATCCAAATTCTTTCTAGAAGAACAAAAAATAATCCTTGTTTAATTGGTGAACCAGGTGTTGGTAAAACGGCTGTAGTAGAAGGATTAGCAGAAAAAATTGTTCAAGGTGATGTTCCAGAAATTTTAAAGGATAAAAGAGTTGTAACAATCGATTTGTCTAGTATGATTGCTGGTGCAAAATATAGAGGAGACTTCGAAGAAAGAATAAAGAAAGCTTTAAATGAAGTAAAAAAAGCTGGAGATGTAATTCTATTTATAGATGAGATTCATACAATAGTAGGTGCAGGTTCAGCAGAAGGTGCTATAGATGCAGCAAATATTCTAAAACCTTTATTAGCTAGAGGTGAAATTCAATTAATTGGTGCTACAACTTTAAATGAATATAGAAAATATATAGAAAAAGACAGTGCTTTGGAAAGAAGATTTAGTCCTGTAACTGTTAATGAACCAACTCATGAAGAAACTGTAGAAATCTTAAAGGGTATAAGAGATAAATACGAAGCTCATCATAATATAAAAATTACAGATGAAGCTATAAATGCAGCAGTAGAATTATCTAGCAGATATATTAATGATAGATTTTTACCAGATAAAGCAATAGACTTAATAGATGAAGCTTCTTCAAAAATTAGATTATCTTCTTTAGAAGAGCCAGATAGTCTAAAAGAGATGGAAGAAAAAATAGAAAAGATGAATCAAGAAAAAGAAGCTACTGTAAAAGTACAAAAATTTGAGAAGGCTGCTAAAATAAGAGATGAAGTAAATAAATTAAAAGAAGAGTTAGAAACAGAGAAAAATAAATGGAAAAATAAAAAGACAAAAGCAATTCCAAAATTAACAGAAGAGGATATTGCTAAGACAATTGCAAGTTGGACAGGAATTCCAGCAGCTAAAATAACTCAAGATGAAAATAAGAAATTAAAGAACTTAGATAAAGAATTACATAAAAGAGTAATTGGTCAAAACGAAGCAGTAGAGGCAGTTGCAAAAGCAATAAGAAGAAGCAGAGTAGGACTTAAAAATCCTAATAGACCAATAGGTTCATTCTTATTCTTAGGACCAACAGGTGTTGGTAAAACAGAGTTATCTAAAGCATTGGCAGAAAGCTTATTTGGTACAGAAGATGCCATGATAAGAATTGATATGTCAGAATTTATGGAACCACATTCTGTTGCTAAGTTAATTGGTGCACCTCCAGGATATGTTGGTTTTGATGATGGTGGTCAATTAACAGAGAAAATAAGAAGAAAACCATATTCTGTAATATTGTTTGATGAAATAGAAAAAGCACATCCAGATGTTATGAATATGTTATTACAAATTCTAGAAGATGGTAGATTAACAGACAGCCAAGGTAGAACAGTTAACTTTAAGAATACAGTAATAATTATGACATCAAATATAGGTGCAAGATTAATTACAGAAAAGAAATCTCTAGGATTTACAAATTCATCAGAAGAGGATGAAAATAAGGAATATGAAGAAATCAAGAAAAATGTAATGGCAGAATTAAAGAAACAATTAAGACCAGAATTTATAAATCGTATTGATGATATTATAGTATTCCATAAATTAAATGATGAAGAAATTAATAGTATTATAGACTTATTATTAAAGAATGTAGAACAAAGATTGGTAGAACAAGGTTTAAATATTAAAATTGATAAAACTGTTAAAGAATTAATTGCTAAGAAAGGTGTGGACAAAGAATTCGGTGCAAGACCACTTCGTAGAGCAATACAAAATATTGTAGAAGACAAATTAGCAGAAGAAATACTAGACGGAAATATTAAACCTGGTGCAGAAGCAAAATTAGTAGCAAAAAACGATAAAGTAGAATTAAAAGTAAAAGCCACAAAATAATAAAATAGGGATTTGGGGACGTTCTGGACTGCGGAAATTTTTGCCACAGCGTCCCTAT
>CAKNPW010000014.1 GCA_930990555.1 uncultured Clostridium sp.
TCTTTATCTCTTTTCTTGGTGCCTTTTAATTACTAATTCTTTACATATTTCTATGTGCTTTTCTCTCTTGTTACTCGGTCTTTAATTATATTACCATATCATCTTTTTATTGTCAACATATTTTTTCATTTTTTTTAACTTTTTATTGTTTATTTATTATATTTAAATTTTAAGACTTTAACTTAATCGAATAGAAGGCGCTTTACCCTTTATTCTCAAATCTCCGACCTCTCACACCACAATTTCTGCATACCATTCGGTACCAAGTGGTTAGCTAATACACTAGTATTTATTATTACTAGTGTTTTCTTTTGCTGTTTGTTAGACTTAAATAAACTACTCTGCCTCTTCTGTAATTTTCTAGTTCCACTATATCCTCCAGATTTTTTTGCTCTCCAAAAATTATCTGCTTTTATCATAGCTTATTTAATCTACCAGTTGCAAAATCACATTAACTTTCAGTCATTCATAATATTTCTATTACTACTGTGACCCCTGCTGACTTCTTGTAATATACCTTTTTTAACTATATTTTGTTTTGTGTACTCCTCGTCGTTTCATAATTACTCTATTTCCATAAAACCTCACATGGTAATTCGCTTAAATTTCCTTGTTTGCTCGCTCGATTTACTGCATAAGGTTATCTATATCTTTGGTGCTTTAACTTGTAATATGGCCTTTCACTCTTATACAGCCTTAGTATCAATTTTTTCTATATCTAGCCATGATTTTGATGCACACTTCCTCCACTTCCACCTCACGATGGATAGCTTGTATTCCTATATGTTGTTGGCAATATATACCTCCACAAATTAGTTAAACAACATACCTGTTGCACACATTTAAGAGGTAGAATAATCCTTCCACCTCTTAGATTTCTACCAATATAATATCTTCTCCTATGCATTTTACATTTTCCCACGGAATTGTAATTTCATTTCCTGTAGAAAATATATTAAGCATTTTATTAGTTCCTGGAACAATTATCGAAGTAATATTTCCTGTACCTAAGTCTGCACAAACATCCTGTACAAACCCTAATCTCTTTCCATCTTTTATATTTATCACTTCTTTATGTTTAAAGTCTAAGCCTTTTTTCTTCATTTTATCACCTCTTACCATATTTATATGAGGTAATAATTTATATAATAACCTTTAATGATATAGTCTTTTTATATGACTTATTGCACTTTTTTCTAACCTTGATACTTGTGCTTGCGATATTCCAATTTCTTCTGCAACTTCCATTTGCGTTCTTCCATCAAAAAATCTTTTATTTATTATCATTTTTTCTTTGTCATTCAATTTTTTCATTAATTCAGCTATTGTTATACTTTCAGTCCATCTTTCATCTGTATTTTTTCTATCACTAACTTGATCTATTATAAATATATTTTCTGTTCCATCATTAAATACTGGTTCTTGTAAAGAAATCGGGTCTTGTATGGCTCCCAAACTTAGTGATATATCTTCTGGCTCTACTTCTAATTCTTTTGCTATTTCTTCGATTGTAGGCTCTCTATTCTTTTCTTTTAGAAACTTATTTTTGAAAGCAATACTCTTATATGCTAAATCTTTTATCGATCTACTTACTCTTATCGAGTTATTATCTCTTAAGTATCTTCTTATCTCTCCTATTATCATTGGTACAGCATAAGTACTAAATTGAACGTTTAAGCTAATATCAAAATTATCAATCGCTTTTATTAATCCAATACATCCTATTTGAAATAAATCATCTGCACTTTCTGCTCTTCCTGAAAATCTTTGTACTACACTTAATACTAATCTTAAATTGCCATTAATAAATTTTTCTCTTGCATCTTTATCTCCATTTTTTATCTTTAATAATAATTCTTTCTTTTCTTCATTTGACAATACAGGTAATTTGGTAGTATTTACACCACATATTTCAACCTTATTAATCAAACAAAAAACCTCCTTTGAAATTACTTATTTTAAGTATTTCCAAATTTGGCTTTTTTATGCCTTTTAACCTATTTTACTTGAAATCTCTTTTTTCATTTTTCCAATAATCTTTTTTTCTAACCTTGATATATAACTTTGTGAGATTCCAAGCATATCAGCAACTTCTTTTTGGGTTTTTTCATTTCCTGTTGTAAATCCAAATCTAAGTTCCATTATACTCTTTTCTCTCCTATTTAATTTTGCAATTGATTCTCTTAAAAGTTTCTTATCAATTTCTTCCTCTATTCTTCTTGATGTAACATCACTATCTGTTCCTAATACATCTGATAGTAATAATTCATTTCCATCACAATCTTGGTTTAACGGTTCATCAATTGATACCTCGCTTTTTAGCTTATTGCTTCTTCTAAGGTGCATTAAAATTTCATTTTCAATACATCTAGAAGCATATGTAGCAAGTTTTATTTTCTTATCAACTTTAAATGTATTAACTCCCTTCATTAACCCAATCGTTCCTATTGAAATTAAATCTTCTAATCCAACACCTGTATTTTCAAATTTTTTTGCTATATATACAACTAATCTTAAATTTCTCTCTACTAATATTTTTCTTGCCTCTTTTTCTCCATTTTCTATCCTAGTTAATACTTCCTGTTCTTCTTCAGGAGTTAATGGTGGAGGTAATGTTTGACTCCCTCCTATATAAAATATTGGTAATGTTTCGATATCTTCGTTTTGGTTTATATATTTAGCATAAATTGTACTTATGCTATTTTTTAATTTTTCGATTAAATTCATAATTGCACTCCTCCTCATATAGTAGATCTATTCCGATTAGTGCATCATATTTTTTTGTCCTTGAAAATTCCTTTTCATATATTCCTATAATTACATCTTTAATTTCATTACTATCTACAATAATTTTATTTGATTTTATCCCTATCAAAATCCCATGTTCATTTCCTAATGACTTAAAAGGGATTAGCTTTATTTTATTTGCAAATTGATTTATAGCTCCAAGTTTATCACCTCCTAAAATATTCTTAATATCTTCTAAAATTTCTTGTGGTAATACATTCTTTAAACTTCTTCTAGTTGCAATTACAACTGGTCTTTGACTTATTGGATCTTTTAACATATTGCCAGTATCTAGTAAAGCCTTAATCTTAACTTTCTTGTTATCAATAAATATTTCAATATCGTAGAAAATATCTCTTTTGGAAATTTTAGATTTCAAATTATTAATTGTAGTTATAATCAAAAAAACACCAATTATTATTCCAACTGCAGAAAATAAAATTGGGAAATCTACAATAGCAATTCCATTAACTGTGTTTATTTTATAATCATTCATTAAATATGATATTGCTATAGCTGCTCCCCCCGCAGTAATAGAAACTAAATAAAAAGCTGTTAAAGTTTCTAGGATTTGCTTAACATTTTTTGTTGGACAAATTATTAAAATCATTACTATCGATAATATTAATTTACCAATAATATTATCGATTACAACTATTGATAAAACAGCATATGCACTTCCACATATACTTGAAAAGAATATTCTAAGATATGATATTTTTATTTTCTTTAATACAGCAGTTACATATAAAATCACACAATTTATAATTAAGTTTTCTATAAACACTATATCTGCATATACAATCAATATGTCCACCTCGTAAGATTATTTTATTACTTTTTCTCTTAAAAGTATGTCATTTCTTAGGGGCGAAAAAAAGAAATAATCTACTACTTTCGATTATTTCCTTTTTCAAATTATATTCTATATTTTTTTTTGACTTATTTTTGTTTCTTTCTTAAGAAAGATGGTATATCTAAATCATTTGAATTTGAATTGCTATCAGAACTTGTTGGAATAGAACTTACTTTTTTATCCCAAGCTTTAGAAACTAAACTATCAACATTCATATTAGGCATATTTTTCTCTTTTTCAAATTCTGTAGCTATTACTGTGATTACAATTTCGTCTTTCATATCTGGATCTATAACTGCACCAAATATAATGTTAGCCTCTGGATCAACACTTCTTTGCACTAATTCTGCCGCTGTGTTAACTTCGTGTAATCCTAAATCTGGTCCACCTGTAATATTTATAATTACTCCTCTTGCACCTTCTATAGATGTTTCTAGTAATGGACTTTCTGTTGCTTGTTTTGCAGCATCTTCTGCTCTATTTTCTCCTGATGCTCTACCAATACCCATATGTGCCATACCTGTATTTAACATTATAGTTTTTACATCAGCAAAATCTAAGTTTACAAGACCTGGAACAGCAATTAAATCAGAAATACCTTGAACACCTTGTCTTAATATTTCATCAGCCATTCTAAATGCTTCTACTATAGATGTTTTTCTATCTATAATTTGTAATAATTTATCATTTGGTATTACAACTAATGTATCTACTTTAGTTTTTAAACTTTCTATTCCTCTATCAGCTTGTGATAATCTTTTTTTACCTTCAAATGTGAATGGTTTTGTAACAACACCAATTGTTAATATTCCCATTTCTTTTGCTATTCCTGCAACTATAGGGGCCGCACCTGTTCCTGTTCCACCACCCATTCCAGCAGTAACAAATACCATGTCTGCTCCTCTTAAAGCTTCTGATATTTCTGATTTACTCTCTTCTGCTGATTGTGCACCAATATCTGGATTAGCTCCTGCTCCTAATCCTCTTGTTATTTTTTCTCCAATTTGAATTTTAGTTCCCGCTTTAGACATTTGAAGAGCTTGCCTATCTGTATTAACTGCTATAAATTCAACTCCTCTAATTCCACAATCAACCATTCTGTTTACTGCATTATTTCCAGCTCCACCTACACCAATTACTTTAATAGTAGCTGTTCCATCTAACATTTTTTCGTTTTCGTCAAAGTCCATCATACAGTTTTTCCTCCCAATCTATTTTATTTATTATTTATTAACCTTTTTATTAAGAATAGAAAAATTCTTTTATTCTTTCCAATAAAGTTTTAAAGAATCCTTCTTCTGATTTTGTATCTATACTACTTGATACTGTCTTAGTAAATGGTCTTGATGCTATATATCTAACCAAAGCATATGCCACTCTGAATGTTGGTTTTACAGTGCTTATTAGTCTTCCTGTGGCTATTTTAACTGGTATATTTAAATTAATTTTTCCTGCAACATCACATTTATTTATATTTGTAATTCCTTGTCCAGTTAAAATTACATTATTTATTCTTGATTTTATTCCTTGATTAGTAATATCCTTATTTACTAAAGAAAAAATCTCTTCGATTCTCGCTTCTATTATTTCAATTAGTTCAGAGCTTTTAATTGTTTTATTTCTATTATCACCCTTAAATGTATTTAATAATATATCATTATCATTATCTATAAATGATTTTAAGGCTAATCCATATTGCTTTTTTAGTTTATCTGCCTCTTCTTCAGAAATATTTAGAACTAATGCTATATCATTTGTAATACTACTTCCTCCAAGTGGGATTGTATTAGTATATACATATGAAGAACCTTCAAATACACCTATATCTGTATTTCCTGCCCCCATATCTAATATCATTACATTATCATGTAATTCATTATTATCTAAAATTAAATTTCTTTGTGCTAATGTCGTTGGTACCAAACCGTCTACATCAATTCCTGCTTTTTTGAATATAGATGATATTTGTCTTACATATTCCTTATCTGCCAATATTATTTGTGCTTTTAATGTAAAACTTGAACTTAAACTTCCTACTGGATCTTCTGTAGTTTTTCCAGTATCTAAAATAAATTTATCTGGGACTATATCTATAGAAACTTTTCCCTCTGGAATATCTATATCTTTAACTTGCATAATTGCTGTTTGTACATCTCTTAATGATATTCCTGAATATTTATCTCTTGCTTCTTTCGTAATACTATTTTGTACTATTGTTGTATATTTACCAGGAATAGTAACATATGCAGAGTTTACTCTTAATCCTGATTCATCTTCTATTTTGTCTAATACTTTTACTAAACTATTTGAAACTTCTTCTTCATTAATAATTTTTGTTTTCTTAATACCTGAGCATTTATAAGAACTACTGCAAATAATCTCTATTTGGTTAAAATTATTTACTTCGCCCACAACTGCTGCAATTCGTGAAGTTCCAATATCTATTCCAACGATTATATCTCCTATTGCCAAGTTAGGTCTCCTCCAATTTATTTATCTCTTAACTAGTGATAGAATATTATATTTTAAATAAAATGTCAATAGTTGTTGTTATATTTTTGTAACCTTTTTGTAATAATGATGTAATAATATTTATATTATAAATTTTGACATTTTTCGCCATAAAATGATAATTAATAAAAGGACTAATGTCCTTTTATTAATATTCTATTTATTTTCAAGTTATCCTTCTTATATTTGTCTAATTTTTCATAATTCATGCTTTTTTAATTGATTTTTCTTTTTGCTTTTTCTCCATCCAATTAGTCCATTTTTCAATATAATATCTACGTATTATTGCTAAATCAATAAATATTCTACCTACGAAAACAATAATAGCTGCAAGAGAAATATCTACATTTAATTTATTTCCTAAAAATGTTAATAAAACAGCTGTAATACTATTTATAAAAAATCCTGAAACAAAAACTTTCATATCAAAATTCTTTTGTACTACGGATTTTATACCTCCAAAAACTGAATCTAATGCTGCCATTATTCCTATAGCCAAATAACCTGAAACTGAATATGGTATTAATGGTGAATTAATTCCTAAAATTGCACCTATTATACACCCAACTAGTATTGCTATTAAAACCAATTTAATTCCTCCTCTTTTAATCTATAGTTATTTTATCATTTATATCGAACTCACCATTATACTTCAAAATCTTAATATTATTATCTTCTGTAATTGATATGTTCTTTCCTTTTGATGTCATATCATCAGAAAATCCTCCTTTGGCAGTAATTCCACTTTCTAAGTATTTTTGATTTCCAATTACTTGTATAGTATATGGTGAAGATAATCTTGTGCCATTAACTACAATATAAGAATCTACATCGGCAAATTCTGTTAAATTTGTTACCCTTTGACCGTTAACAGAGATTGCTTCTGCCTCTGCTGTTTTTAATTCATTCATTAAATTTATCAAATCTTCTGCAATTATATTAGAACTACCATCTGATAAATTTATAATAATTCCTGCACCTTCTACATCAGTCTTGCCTAAATATAAATCAGCTTGTTGTAATTCCTTATCTAACAATTCTGCTGAAGCTTGAGTATCATCAATCTTATTTTTATACTCCTCTAAATTTGCTTTAGCCTGTTCTAATTGGTTTGCAGTATCTTCATATCTACTCTGCCATGTTTCTAATTCTTCTCGTAATTCGCTTTCTCTTTTTGTTGTTAAAGAAGTAATGTCGGTTTGATTAACAACTTTAAATTGCATAAACATTATATATACTAAAATAAAACACATTATTCCTATAATTATTGTCATTGTAATTTTGCCCTTCTTTATTTCTTTCAAGATTATTTTCACCTCCTATTCTACTTCCTTCGCATATTTATAATTGATAACACCATTATATTTCTCTATTGTTAAATTACTTTGTTTTTTTACAGTAATATCAATTCCATAATCTTCTCTTAGCCAGTCTATGTATCCTCCCGGTCTTTCTAATGTATCAAAGCTGCCTCCAACTGCCTTTATTACAAATGGAGTTCCAACTATTTCTCCATTTACTCTTGTAATATTGCCAGCACAATTAATTGAGGTAGTTGGAATTATTCGTTGATCATTTATTGATATAGCTATTGCCCCTGCATTTTTTAACTCATTTACAATTTTTAATAAGTCTATCTCGTGCACTAAATAATTACTTATATCGTCATCAGCTTTTACAGAAGAAACACTTGCATTTTTATTATCATCTAGTGTTACAACAACACCTTCTCCTGTTACATCACTTAACCCTAATACAGCATTGTCTTTTTTTAATTTCTCTTGTTTTTCTGCTGCGCTACTATCATTATCCGTTACTTTAGTTCTATATTTTTCCAATTCCTTATTTACTTTTTCTAGTTCTGCAAAAGCATTATCATATTTTTCTTTGCTCTTTAAAACTTGGTCTCTTAAATCATTGTTTGCATAATCAGGATTTGAGATACTAATATTGTTTTGCACTGTTCTCATTTGGATTACTATTCCAAATGTTAGTAATATGCATAATATTCCTATTACTATACTTATACTTAAATTTTTACTGTTATATTTGATTTTCAAAATAACCCTCCTTATACATCTTCTCTAAAGTAAGGCATCTTATTAGAATCATTAATGAATATCTGTCCATTTTTGCCCTCTTCCCTAGTTAATATTTCTTTTAGTGTTAAAATTTTATCATTTATATTTGTATCATTACCCAAATAAGCCACTTTGCCCTTTGAAGGTAATTCAAATTTATAATCATTATCATTTGAAATATCTACATATGTAATTATATCATAAATCTCATTGCTTTTTGCTGCCCTTAAGAATTTTTCTACTGTTAATAATTTATTGTAATCCTCATTTATCAATTTATTTCCTACTTGAATTCCCTCTTGTGTCGTTGAATATCCTCTTATTATAGGTAAATTAGCATTTTCGTTTGATATTTCCAATATATTTGCATTCCCGTCTATATAAACAAAAGCATTTCCATATTCTAACTGATATTTTGCTTCTCTCTCTGTCACAATAATCTCTACTGTATTAGGAATCTTCCTTTTTACTTCTACTGAATCTATATATGCATTTTCTTTTACATTTTCTGCAACTTGTTTTGAAGAAAATCTAAATATATTTTCATCTATATTTATTTTTGATAAACTTTTTATCGCCTCTGCATTAATTTTATTGTTTCCCTGTACATTTATATCTTTTATATTAAATACTGGTGAAATAAATAAAAATAGTAATATTCCTATAATTATTGCAAAAAGCAGTAATATTTTCAATATAATTTTAAATATTCTATATCTTTTTTCTCTTTTTTGCCTTCTTTTCCTTTCTTCCTCATATGGAATTCGTTTTACATTTTTATTTCTTTGAGCTTGTCCTTTTTGTACTGGACGAACTTTGTTAGGCTTTCTATCTGTTACATCAAATTTGTTTTGTGTTCTAACATCTTGTCTTTTGTTTTTTTGTTTCTTCATTTTCTTTTTTGGTTTATTTTGTTTACTTATTTTACCATTTTTGGGTGGTAATACAGTAACCCCTATAACTATTTCATTGTCTATATTGAACATATCATTATTCATAGGTTCCGGATTTACTTTTTTTGGTTTCTTTTTAGGGTGCTTCTTTTTATTCTGCACCCTTTTATTGTCTTTACTTAAATAATAAAAATCTAATTCATTATTTTTTTTCTTTTTCAATTATTTCACCTTCTCCTACGTATATATTCGCACCTAACATTCGTAATTTTTCATCTATATTTTCATATCCACGTAAAATATATCCTATATTAGATATAACAGTTTTTCCTTTAGCATTTAATGCAGCCAATACTAATGATGCTCCTCCTCTTAAATCTGTTGCTTCTACTCTTGCAGCATTATACCTTTTTATTCCTTTTATTATAGCAGTTCTTCCTTCAATCGTTACTCTAGTTCCCATTCTTTTTAATTCCGATAAATACTTATATCTATTTTCAAAAATATTTTCTACTATAATAGATGTTCCTTTAGCTACTCCTAAACAACTTGCTATTATTGGTTGCATATCTGTCGGGAAACCAGGATATGGCATTGTTTTTAAATTGCATGATTTTAATCTATTTTTTGCTGTTAAATTAATTTCTTTTTCTTTAAGGTTAATTTCACAGCCCATTTCCTCTAATTTATATACAATTGGAATAATATGTTCTATTCTAACATTTTTAATAGTTATATTTCCATTTGTAATGGCTGCTGCACATAATAAAGTACCTATTTCTATTCTATCTGGCATTATTTCATATTCTATATTTGCTTCTAATTTTTCTACGCCAACAATCTTTATATCCTTTGTTCCTGCTCCAGAAACAGAGCCACCTAGTTTATTTATATAATTTTGTAAATCAACTATCTCTGGTTCCATAGCTGCATTTTTTATATATATTACTTTATTTGAAAGGGTTGCCGCCAGTATTATATTTTCTGTTGCTCCTACACTTGGGAAATCTAATGTAATTGTGCCAGCTTGCATATTACTAGAATCGCAAAATATTTCTCCATTTTCTTCTTTTATAGTTATTCCTAAATCTTTAAATGCCTTTAAATGTAAATCAATTGGTCTAGCACCTATATCACATCCACCAGGATATGAAAAAGTTGCTTTCTTTACTCTACTTAATATTGCTCCAGCTAAAATTACAGATGATCTCATTTGTCTCATTAATTCATCAGGAATTTCATAATTATCTATATTGCTAGAATCTATTATAATTTTATTTTTTTCTTGGTTTATTTTACATCCTAATAATCTCATAATATCAAACATAATCTTGGTATCATGAATATCTGGTACATTTTTTAAAACTGTCTTGCCTTTATTTAAAATAGTTGCAGCTAATATTGGTAATGAAGAATTTTTAGATCCAGAAGATTTTATTTTACCTTCTATTTTTTCCCCACCATTTACTATGTAACTTTGCATAATCATATACCACCTTTCATAACGCTTTTGCTATATATTATGTTTTCTAGTTACAAAAGGTGTATATTGTAGCTTTTTCTTGTAATATATCAAAAAATAATTTATTCGCAAGCTTTAGCTATTTCTTTACCAAACTCTATGCATTCTTTAATATTCTCTTCTGTTGGCGTCCACATACATCTTAATCCATCATTGATAAGTGTAAAACCAGCTTTTTTTAATTCTTCATTTAACAATTTTACTGCTTCACCACTCCAACCATAGCTTCCAAATGCTGCAGCTTTTTTTGCTTTTAATTTTAATCCTTTAATCATTTCCATTATTCCTGCTATAGAATATAAATATCCATTGTTTACAGTTGGTGAACCAACAACTATTTCTTTAGATTTAAATACTTCTGCTACAATTTCAGTTTTATCAGATTTTGCAGTATTTATTACTTTTACTTCTATTTCTTTATTTGCTTCCTTTATTCCTTTAGCAATTGCTTCTGCCATTTTTCTAGTATCATTCCACATAGTATCATATAATATTGTAATTTGATCTTCTGAATAGTTATCTGCCCATTTATAATATCTATTTATTATATCTGATGGATTTTCTCTCCAGATAAGTCCATGGCTTGGGCATATCATATTAATTGGTATATTCATTTTTAAAATTTCATTTATTTTATTTTTTACCATCATACTAAATGGTGCAACAATATTCGCATAATATTTTATTGCCTCACTATATAAAACACATGGATTTATTTCATCTGCATATAAATATTCTGATGCAATATGTTGTCCAAAAGCATCATTACTAAATAATATATTTTCTTTATCCATATAAGTAAACATTGTATCTGGCCAGTGAAGCATTGGTGCTTCTATAAATGTTAGTGTATGTTTTCCTATATTTAATGTGTCGCCTGTTTTTATAGTTACAAAATTCCAATCTTCATGGTATTGTCCTTTTATTGATTTAACACCATTTGCTGTACAATAAATTGGAGTATTTGGTATTTCTTTCATGAGTTTTGGCAAACTTCCACTATGATCTACCTCTCCATGATTTGCAATTATGAAATCTATTTTATTTAAATCAATTTCTTTCTTTAAATTTTCTACGAATTCTTCATCAAATGGTTTCCAAGCGGTATCTATTAGAACAACTTTTTCATCCTCTATTAAATAACTATTATATGATGAACCATTTATTGTGTTATATTCATCTCCATGAAATTTCTTAAGTTCCCAATCTGTCTTTCCAACCCATTTTACATATTCATTAATTAATTTTGACATATTAATCCTCCTTATGTATCATTTTTTTAATATTATCTATTTCCTTTTTCGCTTGTAAATATCCATATTTATAACATTTATTGGATTGTTTGAAATCAAATGGATTCACATCTCGCGTATCTATTTCTATAACATAATCAGCTTTTTTTACTTCCTCCCCTTCAATCTTTGAAAACATTATATCTATTGCTTTATTTAAGGTTGACCTTAATCCAATTGTTCTTGATGTCTTATTTAATTTAAATCTTACAGCAATAACTTTATCTGCCCCTATTTTTTTAACTTCTTCCACTGGTATATTGTCAAGTATTCCGCCATCCACAAATTTATGCTTATTATAAATACATGGTGCAAAAATAGCTGGATATGACGAACTTGCTCTTACTGCCACTGCTATATCTGCTTTATTTAAATATTTGTCATTTATTTTTTCCATGTTGGTAAACACATATTTCTCTGAATCCCTTAAATCAACCGCTGGAATTACAATAGGAATTTTTAGATCTTGTAATTTTTTAATATTCTTATATTTACCAGCCTCTTCTATTGCAAATGCAATATTTTCTCCAGAATATAATCCTCCTGCTTGTATGCTTAACAATTTTTTTCCTCTAGGATCTGTATACATTGCACTATTTTTAAATATTAGCTTTGAAAAGTAATTAAATAGTTTTAGCATTTCGTTTGGAGTATATTCCATTGCATAAAGAGCTGCTACAATACTTCCTATACTTGTACCACCTACAATATCTACTTTTATGTTTTCTTCTTGCAAAGCTTGTATTACACCTATGTGTGCAGCTCCCTTTATTCCTCCACCAGACATAGCTAATCCTAATTTCATTTAATCACCGCCATTTATATCTTAGAATTTATAAATTCATTTCCAATTTTCTTCATATCTAAAATACTTTGTTTAGTATGTTTTTCTTTAAAATTAAATCTATCAATTATTTTATTAAAATAATCTTTTTCTTTTAATATTTCAAAACTTTTTTTATATTGCAAATCATATATAAACGCCAACGTTTTCATAAGTTTATCTAGTTGTGTTTTTTCTGCTATTTTTGATATATCAATAACATGCATATTATAGAATTCTTTTAGCATTGCTTCATTTATTATTCCGTTTTCTATTTGTGATAATTCATTTTTCCAATATGTTGTAGCTGCTAATCTTAAAATATCTAATTTATCGGCATCTCTTAAAATCTTACAATATAATATTTTTTCTTCTGTTAAATTATCTTCTATTTTATTTTTGTTATGATTTCTAATTGCTGCATATATTATATCATCATATTTATTCTCTTGTATAAACTTTCTTATAAAATTATTTTCTTTTAAGATTTCTACACTTCTACTCGCATGATCATATGTTTCAAAGTTAACAAATGTAGTCTCCTTTTTTACATCTTTATATTCTTCAAATCTTGCAATATCATGTAAAAGTGCAATAAGTTTTACAAGTTTTACTTCTTCTTCATTTAAATTTAGACTTTTAGCTATTGTTTCACTTAAATTAATTACATTTATTGTGTGAATATATTTGCGTTCTATATTTGCATTATCTTTATCAAATAAATTCCTATATCTAATAAATTCTTCTCTCGCATTATCGATATTTATCATTTTGTTCTTCCTTTACATTTTAATAACTAATTTATCAAATTTAGATTTAATATATTTTTCTAATTTCATTGTAAATTCATCAGATTTTATTTCTTTTTTAGCAACCATATCTAAGCCTTTTTCCCAACTTGCTGTTAATTTTGGATTTAACATATCTGGCATAGAATAATTTACTATATCATAAATTGCTTCACCCTTATTTGTAGGTTTTATTATTTGTGTTTTTGAATTTATTGCAATATACTTTATTTTTTCCAATTTTTTAATAATTTCTGCTCTTGTTGCACTTGTCCCTATTCCTGCACCTTTTATTTGTTCTCTTAATTCTTCATCTTCAATTAATTTCCCTGCATTTTCCATAGCAAGTATTATTGACCCAGAATTATATCTTGAAGGTGGTGAAGTTTCTGCATCTTTTGTTTCAAAATTTTGCACATTAATTTTTGAATTTCTCTTTAACGTTGTCAAAATTGATATATCATTATCTTCTGAATTCTTGGTCTTAGTTGATTTTAATATTTCTAAATACCCTTCTTTTGTACAAACTTTACCATTTGCAAAAAAAGATTCTTTGTCTATATCTATAGTTACTGAAACTTTGCTATATTCTGCAGCAGGATAAAATATTGCTAAAAACCTTTTTACGATTAATTCATAAATATCTTTTTGCAATTTTGGTAATTTATCATAATTATCAAATCCTTGTCCAGTTGGAATTATTGCATAATGATCTGTTATTTTACTATCATTTACATATTTGGTTTTTATTAAATTAGTAGAATATTTCTCTTCAATCATCTTCTTTAAATAGCCTTGGATTTCTTCATTTTTAAACCCTTTAGTAATTCCATTTAAGTTTTTAGTAATTTCCTTTGCAACTGCAGTTGAAAGAACTCTCGCATCTGTTCTTGGATATGTTACTAATTTATTTTCATATAAGTTTTGTATAATCTCTAATGTTTCGTCAGGCTTTATTTTGAATCTTTTTGTACACTCATTTTGAATTTCTGCTAAATTAAATAATAATGGGGGATTTTCCTTTTGTTTGCTTTTCTTAACTTCTTTTACAATTGCCTCTTTATCTTTCAAGGATAAAATAAAAGCTTTTGCATCATCTAATTTTTTGAATCCATTATCATTGTATAATTTATTAGAATTATACAATTTTGAATCTTCAGTTACTTTCCACTCTGCTTCAAAATTAGATTTTTCATCTCCAAATTTTCCTATTATTTTATAATATTTAGTTTTAACAAAATTGCGTATTTCTCTTTCCCTTGAAACTACCATTCCAAGTACACATGTCATAACTCTTCCTACTGAAATAGATGCTTTATCTTCATTTATTTTCTTTGCTAATTTTCTACCATAAATGATTGAAAGTAATCTTGAGAAGTTAATTCCTATTAAATAATCTTCTTTTGCTCTTAAATATGCAGCATCTGATAAACTATCATATTCTGATAAATCTTTTGCATTTTTTATTCCTTTTATTACTTCTTCCTCTGTTTGTGAATCTATCCATACTCTTTTTTTAGTTTTCCCCTCTGGATGTATCATTTGATCTACTAAACGATATATATATTCCCCTTCACGCCCAGAGTCGGTGCTTACATATATAGTTTTAACATCTTCCCTATTTAATAATTCTTTTATTATATTAAATTGTTTTTGTACATTTGGAATAACTTCATATTTCCATTCCTTTGGTATAAATGGTAGTGTATCCAATCTCCAGAATTTTAGTTTTTCATCATATTTTTCTGGATAACTCATTGTTACTAGATGTCCTACACACCATGTTACTATCCATTCATTACTTTCTAAGTATCCATCTTTTCTTGTAGTATTTATTTTTAATGCTTTTGCCATTTGCATAGCCACAGACGGCTTTTCTGTTATTAGTATATTTTTATCCATTGTACTCTCCTTACTGCTGTTTAATTATATAGTATTTGGTAGTAAATTACAATGTCTAAAATGTGATTTATTAGTACTGTTTTTATATTGTCTTATTCTGTCTTTATATTCTCTTGAATTTTTTTGATTTTCTTTTTAAAAGCCTTGACTTTTTAAGGTTTTTGTATTAAAATTATTATGCTAATTTTATGAATTAGCCTTTAATTAGTCAATAAGTAATAATTATATAAGCCTCTCCCCGGTAGTTTATATATTTAAAGCTTATTATATAAATTTAAATTCGAATGGAGGGTAATTTTACCATGAATAATACTACATATAGTGTAAAAGGAAATGAAATCGAAAGTAAATGGTATATTTTAGATGCAGCAAATAAACCAGTTGGTAGAGTTGCAACAGAGGCTGCAAGATTATTAAGAGGAAAACACAAACCAACTTATACACCAAACTTAGATGTTGGTGATCACGTAATTATAATAAATTGTTCAGAAGCAACATTTACAGGAAAAAAATTAGATCAAAAATTCTATAGACATCATTCTGGATATCCAGGAGGATTAAAAGAAACTTCAGCAAGAATTATGATGGCAGAGAAACCAGAAAGAGCTATGATGATTGCTGTTAAAGGAATGCTTCCACACAATTCTTTAGGAAGAAAAATGTTAAAGAAATTAAGAGTATATGCTGGTAGTGAACATAAAAATATGGCTCAAAAACCAGAAATATGGAATTTCTAATATAGAATTATAGGGTATATCCCTTAAAAAATTAAGGAGGAATTTTTAAATGGCAAAGGCAGGAGAAAAAATAATGTTCTATGGAACAGGTAGAAGAAAAAATGCAATAGCTAGAGTTAGATTAGTTGAAGGAAAAGGAAATATAACAGTAAACGGAAAAAATTTAGATGAATATTTTGGTTTAGAAACATTAAAATATATTGTAAAACAACCTTTAAACGTAACAAATACATTAGATAAATTTGATGTTATTTGTAAAGTTCAAGGTGGAGGGTTTACAGGTCAAGCAGGAGCTATAAGACATGGTATAGCTAGAGCTTTAAATGAAGCTAATTCAGAATATAGACCAGCATTAAAATCAAATGGTTTCTTAACAAGAGATCCTCGTATGAAGGAAAGAAAGAAATATGGTCTTAAAAAAGCTAGAAAAGCTCCACAATTTTCAAAAAGATAAAATTATATATACTTCGGAAGTTTTATACTTCCGATTTTTTTATTTTTAAGCAAATATAAAACAACCTCTAATAATAAAATTAAAGGTTGTTTTATATTTTACATTATCTAGATATTGAAGTAGCTGATGCTGTTGTTAAATTTCTTACTGGTGCCATTAATACTTTTCCTGTACCTCTATATACATTTACAAGTCCTTCCCCTGAAACAGCTGATCCTATTAAACTCTTTGTAGATTTTTCTACTGTAAAATCAAGTCCTTTAGACCATGCAACTGCAAAGTTTCCATCTATTCTTAAAACATCATTTTGTAATTCTACTTCGACTAATTCTTCTCTTGGTACAGGTGATTCTAATGCTACAAATCCATTTCCTGAAAGACTCAAATTAAATAATCCTTCATTTCCTAGTACTGCTGAAGATAAATTACTGCGCATAACAACATTTTGTTTTATCTTAGATTCACAAGCTAGAAATAGTCCATCATCCAATACTATTCCTCCATCCCAAGTAGATAAATCTTCTAATAGAATATGTTTATATGTAGGCTCTAAAACTAAAGTTCCTGTTCCTCTATATTTTGGTTTTACAGCACTTTCTTTTGTAACACTACCTTTTATTGCTTTTCCAAAAAAATCTCCTACACCTTTAACATCTGCTACTGCTTCAACATTTCCAACAGACCATTGCATTGCACCTGAGCTTATTGTATATTCATTATCTTCTAAATTTATAAGTAATTGTCTTTTTCTTACATTCATTCTTGAACAATAATACGCGGTTATAGCCGTTGCTGGCATTACACTTAAATCACTCATATATTCTATAACCTTCATTCCTGCTTTTGCATCTGCTACACGAATATCATCATTATCTTGTAAATTATTAATTCTATACATAATATTTTCTCCTCCCTTTGTATATTTTAGATGATTATATAAATAATAGATTTTATTGTCAATTTAAATTTAATGTATATATAAACACAAAACAGTTACAGAGTTTGATGACTCTGTAACTGTTTTTGGCGTGAAAGAAGATTATGAAATTAATATTGCAACTGCTCCTTTAGAGCAAATTACATTTTTAGTACTGTTGTATGATGCAATTATTCTGCCTTTGTATTCTAGTGGTAAATTTGTATACCCATTATTGACTATTACAATAATTTTTTTATAGTCTTTTTGGTTATCTTTTTTATCTCTATTTACCCTCTCGAATACAAACTTACTTTTAGTTAGTTCCAAGACATTTGTACTTGCTGTTCGCAAAAATTTATATTTCCTACGAATCTTCAGCATTTTTCTTTTATACGACAAGATATCTTTGTCGATTCTATTCCACGGGAAAGATTTCCTGTTTGCAAGATTCCCGTATCCCTGACTGCCAACTTCATCTCCATAAAAGATAGAAAATATTCCTGGCCAAAATATCAAAATAAAATCTTCCAATTTTAACATTCTCTTGGCTCTCTTGTATACATCTTTTGGTAAGACATACGTAGATTGCCATTTTCTATCATATTCATCTTTAAGGTTCCAAGGCCATTCTCTTTTCCAGTCTCCTTTTTCTCTGAAATATCCTTCGTTGGCAAACAGATTTATCTGTCTACTCATGTCGTGAGTAGATGTAAAATTCATTTCAGTAAAAATTGTATCATCTGGATACTCTTCAAATTCCTCATTGATTTTTTCTTGCAGATAAACTTCATCTTGCAAATTTAGATAATCCATTACTGGAGCCATAAGATAGTAATTCATAGTTGAATGAGCACTCTTCCCATCAGAAATATAACTTCTATTCATCCTGAATGGGTTTTTCCACACTTCTAGTATCATAAGGAAATCTGGTTTATTTCTTCTGCAAGCTTCTGCCATGAGATTGATAAAATAATCTGTCAGGTCATCAGCCACATCAACCCGGATTCCATCAATTCCAAGTGAGAATAACCAATCAATTATGCCTCCTACTCCACATATATATTCTTGGAATTCTTTTGAGTCTTTATTAAAGACTACTTCGTCTGGTATATTCCACCAATAATCAAAAGTTATTTTACCATTCTCGATCCTTGTCTTGAAAAATGGAAAATATCTTGATTTTGGACCTTGGTAGGCACCTGGTTCCTTATACATCCCAGACTTGTTATAATATTTGCTGTCCTTCCCAGCATGGTTGAATGCCACATCCACTATTCCTTTCATTGACTTACGATGAAGAGCTTCAAATAGACTCTTAAGGTCTTCTTCATCCCCAAAATATGGGTCGAGCTTTTCAAAATCGTCTGCATCATATTTGTGGTTAGAAGAAGCTGTAAATATTGGACTAAAATAAATAATATCTATTCCCAGGTTCTTAAGATAATCCAATTTACTTTCAACTCCTTTAAAATTTCCACCATATGAATCTCTTGCCCATTCACCATTTTGATCAGGACCTACAAGTGGTGGTTCATTCCAAGATTTATGAATTTTTCGCTTTCCAAATTCTTCAATCTTTACACTATAATCTCTGCAAAACCTATCAGGCATTATGTGGTACATTGTTGCACCTTTCGCCCAATCAGGCACTGAAAAATTGATTGATAGCTTTGAAAAGCCTGTCTCATAATAATTCGTCCATTCAGACATAAATGAGAACCTATACCTATAGATTGCCCTTGTCTCCAGAAATATTTCTTTCTCAAAATAGGCATATTCATTATCTTGTTCTGTATAATCTAAACGTATTTCTTGTGCATTATCTCCAATTATCAGTATTTTTACTTCATCGAGCCAGCCATATATACGCATACTGATCCGTACATTAAATTTGACTTTTGCTCCTTCTTTCTTCTCACGCAGCTGTACACTATGGTAAAATCCTTCCATAGTAACATCTCCTTTCTTAGTCAAAGAAATAAATCTATATCAACTCCTTTACACCAATTATAACTTTATTATCTTTTTTTAGGTTTGTCAAACCTCTTAAAAGGCGTTTTTTATATGGTTTACTACATAATGCTCTTTTATTTGATAAATCTCTATCACATCAAACCTAATTTCAGAAAATTGTATTTTTTCTTTATATAAATAATATTTTGTACATTCTTTTATCTTATTTATTTTAATTTCATCTATGGCATCTATTGGATGTCCAAATTTGTTATTACTCCTTGCTTTAACTTCCACTATAACAAGAGTTCTATTATAGTAAGCTATTATATCTATCTCTCCTCTTCTGTTTCTATAATTTCTTTTTAAGATCTTATATTTCATTTTTTCTAAATAATGTGTAGCTGTATCTTCACCTTTTTTTCCTAGCTTATTCATACCTTTACAAACATATCTCCTGGTAATGCTCTAATGTATTCATTTAACTCTAACATAGTTAGTTGCTCACTAACATCTTGTATTGGCAATTCTGCTCTTCTACAGATAGTATTAATATCTATTGGCATATTACCAATAATCTCATAAACGCCTTTATATTTAATAGGAACATTTTTAGTTTCATATTTCCAGTCTTGTTCAATATCTTTACATTTATTAACGTTTATTTCTTTTAATATATCTTTTACATTAGTTACCAGTTTCGCTCCTTTCTGTATTAATGTATTAGTTCCTATTCCTAATTTACTATCTATATTACTAGGAATGGCAAATACCTTTTTTCTTTGTTTAAAAGCTAAATTAGCAGTAATGGTACTTCCACTTCTGTGTCCAGCTTCTATAACTAAAACACCCAAAGCCAATGCACTAATTATTTCATTCCTTCTTGGAAAATTTTTTGTATTTACTTTCTCTTCTGGTGGATACTCTGAAATAATACACCCATTATTTTCTAATATTTTATTAAATAATTCCCTATTTTCCTTTGGATATATATTATTAAATCCAGCTCCCAAGACAGCTATTGTTTTACCTATATTATTCATAGCAGACATGTGTGAAACCGAATCAATTCCTATAGCTAATCCACTTATAATACATATTCCATTTTGAGATAAAGCTGTTGAAAATTTTTTAGCTTGTTTCCAACCATATTCACTACAATTTCTTGAACCAACAATTGCTATAATTTGTTTATTTAATAGCTCTAAATTACCTTCTACATATAAGTTTACTGGTGGTGATTTCAATTTTAATAATTCTTTTGGATATGCATTTTCTTTATAATTTATAGTAATTATTTTTTTACACTTCCTTTTTATAAAATTTATTATCAACCTTATATTGAATTGCCTCTGCTATACAAGATATATCTATTTCTTCTTTATTTTTTAAATCTGCAATAGTTCTTGATATTTTTAAAATGCTATTATATGTTCTTATATTAAGTTTATATTTAGCATATATTTTTTTTAAAAATTTTTTACATTCTTTATCTAATATACAATATTTATTTATTTGTGAAGAGTTTATTTCAGAATTTGTATTTATATTTTCTTTGGTAAATCTAAGCGTTTGAACATTTCTTGCCAATTCCACTCTTTGCCTAATATCTTCACTTCTTTCTATTTTGGTATTATGGTATATTTCTGAGTATTTAACATTTGATATATTTAATTGTATATCAATCCTATCTAGTATTGGACCACTTAACTTTGATAAATATCGTTTTATTTTATTTTCTGAACAGGTACATTTTTTATCATGACTTCCAAGGTAACCACATGGACATGGGTTCATAGCAGCTATTAAAACAAAGTTACATGGATATCTTACAGAAGCATGGACTCTATCTAGTTTTATAGTATGTAAATCTAGTATAGTTCTTAACATCTCTAATTTTTTACTTTCAAATTCTGCAAACTCATCCATAAATAATATTCCTAAATTTGCTAATGTAATTGCTCCTGGCATTGGATTTCTTCCACCACCAATAAATGATGCTAAAGTTATATTTGGATTTACTTCTATAAAAGGCCTTTTATTTATGATTTCATTTTCTTTGGTTAATCCAAGTATGCTATTGGTTTTTGTTATTTCTATAATTTCATTGTAATTAAGTTTAGGAAATATTGTTATTAATCTTTTTGCAAGCATTGTTTTACCAACACCTGGTGGACCAATTAATAGACAATTGTGATTTCCTGCCGCCACAATCTCGAGTGCTCTTTTTGCCTTTTCTTGACCATAAATTTCTGCAAAATCTATGTCATATTCTACTTTAGCATAACGTTCTATTTGACTTTTATTTTTTTCTATGGGTATCTTCGAATTAATTTTTTGAATTAAATCTTTTAAAGAATTAATACCTACAATTTCTAAATTGTTTACTAATTTAGCTTCTTTAATATTAGAATTTGGTATATAGACTCTTTTAAATCCTCTCTTTTGCGCCACTATACACATAGGTAATACACCTTTTACAGAATTAATATTTCCATTATATGATATTTCTCCTATAAAAACAGCTGAATTAATGCATTCCTTTTTTATTATTCCTAAATTAGTTAAAATTCCTACTGCTATTGCTAAATCAAAAGAAGAACCTTCTTTTCTTATCTCTGCTGGTGCTAAATTTACACTTATCTTTTTTCCCACTAGTTTTATTCCACTATTTTTTATAGCAACAGTTATCCTTTCTTTTGATTCTTTTATGCTTGTTCCTAACAGACCTACCATATCCCAATGTGGTATTCCTGTTGATAAATCTACCTGTGCTTCCACTACAGTACCTTCTGTACCATTTAATGCAATTGTATTTACTATTGATAACAAATTTATTCTCCTAAATATAATTATATAGATTTATTCTAAACCGCAAATAGACATGTATAATAAATTGGAGTTTATTTATTTATAGGAAAAGCACCACCTCCTAGTATTATTAACTTTTTTATTAAGGGTTTTATTTAGATTATAAATTATTTGAAATGAGTTTTGATATAAAAAACGATTTAGAATAAATCTGTCTTTTATATATCACATTATTTCAGATTTGTAAATAGTTATTTGCTATTTTCCTTTATTATTTTGAGTTATCTCTTTTTTTCTCTTTTTTTCGACATTTTTCTCGTTTTTAAATATCAGGTCTCATGCAATTTTGAGTTTTGTAAGCCATATATAAAAGTGCTAGAGAAGAGAACTTATCCTAGTTCTCTTCTCCAATAAAATAGATATTGCTGTGCAATTCCTTCCAAATTTCCAAACTTCTCATTTGCTAATTTTAATATTTCCTTTTTACTTACATTTTTTTCATCTTCCTTATGAATATATAAATCATTCATAACTCTTCTTACCCATACATCTATAGGAAATACATCAAATCTTTTTAGTGTAGAAAATAACAAAATACAATCTGCAACTTTAGGACCTACTCCCGAAAGTTTTAAAAGTTCTTCCCTTACCTGATTAGTATCTTTTATTTCATTTAAACTTGAGATATCTATTTGTTTATCTAAAATCATCTTAGTAGTTTCATATAATCTAATGTCTCTAAAACCTAGTCCTAACTCTCTATATTCCTGAATAGAAACATCTTTTAATTCTTCTGCTGTTGGAAATGTATAATATTTTTTATTATTAAATACTATTTCTCTTCCATATTTTTTTGCTAGACGTTCTATTATTCCTTTAATTCTTGGAATATTATTATTAGCTGATATTATAAATGAAATAATAGTTTCCCATAAATCTTGGTTTAATATTCTAATTCCTTCTCCATATTTTATACTTTCTTTCATGTTATTATCTACTCTAGCTAGGGTTTGTTTTATTTCATTATAATCTCTTTCTAGATCAAAGTAATCAATTACAGTATTAACAATATCTTTTTCACAAACACCTTTAAAATATATTCCTTTATCTGTTTTACTAACATTTATTACATTATTACCAAAAACGCCTGTATAACTTCCATCTTCTTCCTCATTCCATCTAAAGCATTGTCCACATTCAAATATATCCCTTAAGTTAAATGAACTATAATTTTCTAATAAAAAATCTTGTTGTTTCATATATTCCTCCTACTTAAACCCTTTTCCTAAAACTTCTCTGGCATTTGTTATAATTATAAACGCTTCTTTATCGTTTTCTTGTACAATGTGTTTTATTTTTAGTACATCTCCTCTTCCTGCAGCACACATTAATACTAATCTATTTTTATCCTCAAACATTCCTTTACCGTATATTCCTGTCGTTCCTCGTTTTATATATTCACCTATCTCTTTAGATATTTTATCATTTTTTTCTGATATAATAAATATCAGTTTAGAAAAATCTGTACCTTCTACTATAATATCTATAACCTTTCCCATTAAAATAATAGCTATTGCTGAATATAAACCAATTTCTATTTCTTTAAAAACAAGTACATTTAATAAGACAATAGAAGAATCTATAATCATTATAAGACTACTTGTTTTTATATTTAAATTATATGTTTTTATTAAATTACTTACTAGCTCCGTTCCCCCAGTTGTAGCATTTGCATTTAATACAGTACCTGTACCTATCCCTAGAAATACTCCTCCATATATACTTGCTAAAAATATATCATTTGTAAAAACCGAAAATTTATCTAAGATATCTATAAATAATGAATATACTATCGAACCAATAATTGAATTTATAACCATCGTTTTCCCTAACCTATAAAATGTAAAAATAAGAATTGGAATGTTTATTATAATATTAACAGTTCCTAATGGAATGTTAAACAAATAATATACTATTGTTGCAATTCCTGTTACTCCTCCCGTTGAGAACTTATTAGGTAACAAAAACATTGATGTCCCAATTGCCATAATTATGCATCCTAATATTATAAAACTTAAGTTTTTTAAATAGTTTTTTAACATAAAAATCACCTATATTACAATTATTTGTAATATAGGCTTTTTTTATGCTAGTTCTCATTGTCTTCTAAAAAATCTGTATATGTTTTTAATATTTTCATTCTATAATTACCTTTAGCTAATTTATTATTTTTTGACACATGTAGTTCTACATCATATACATCTTTTAATTGCTTTAGATTCTTATCTTCTGCTCCTTTAACATTATCTATATCTGAGGCATTTACTTCGATTTCAACTTCTTTTACTTTTACATTATATGATTTTATCATTTCTATTATTTTCTCATACCAAATTTCACTTGCTACAAAATCTCTAAAATGTACTATAGACATTTCTTCTATATTTTGATTATCTTCACCAATCTTTAAACTTTTAATTTTAGTATGAACTATTAATTTTATTGCCTCTTTTAATCTTTCTACTAACTGAATTTTAGACAATGGTATAAATTCATTTTGTTCATATAATTTTTCTACATTTTTATTATAAGTAGCATCACATGGTATTAATGCTAATTGTAATGGTTTTAATTTTATTACCTGTCTTACAGTATTTAAGTCATCAGCCACTGTACTTTCTGGAAGCCCTAATGTCATTTTTATATCTAATCCAAATCCATATAACTTTATTTTTTTTGCTATTTTTTTTGCAGAATCAAATTTATAGTCTATGCCAATATTTTTTAATATATAATCATTTGATGATTCTATTATTAATTCAATTTCTTTTACTTTGTATTTTTTTAAAAGTTTTAAATTGTTTTTATCTATACTATCTGGAGTAGACATAATCTTTATTCCAAAAATTTTATACTCTTTTATTACTTTATTAATTTCATAAAGGATTTCTTCTTGCTTTTTTATATTAATACTTGTAAAATCTTCATCTACAATTTCTAATATAACTTTCTTTTCTTTATTGATAGTAATATTTTTGGCAAGTTTGCTTATATCATTAATCTTTATAGGAATATATATTTTTTCTTTCATAGCATTTCCTCCTATACTATAACTGTTCTATTGCTTTTTTTGCTGCTTCCATTTCTGCTGCTTTTTTTGACGTTCCTTTTCCTGTTGCTAACTGTTTTCCATTACATTTTACTTCTGCTTCAAACACTTTACTATGATCAGGTCCACTCTCTTTTAAAATATTATATTCTATATTAACTGTTCCTTTATGTTGTAATTTTTCTTGTAATACAGTTTTATAATCTTTTAATCCTACATTTTGACTAGCTATTTTTATTTCTTCAGCTAAATTTTCTATTATAAATTTCTGTACAGGCTCTAATCCACCATCTAAAAAAATAGCTGCAATAACAGCTTCTACACTATCTGCTAATATCGCTTCATTTTTATTTCCATTATTTGATAATTCACTTTTTCCTAAATATAAGAAATCACCAAAATTATGCTTTAATGCTATTTTATACAAACTCTTCTCGCAAACAACACTAGCTCTAACTTTAGTCATTTCTCCTTCATTCAATTTGGTATAATTATTATATAAATAATTACTAGATATAAATTCTAATATGCTATCCCCTAAAAATTCTAATTTTTCATTACTTTGAACTTTTTTTTCATAAGCATATGATGTATGTGTTAATGCTGTTTTTAATAAGTTTTTATCTTTAAATATATATCCTATATTTTTCTCAAAATTTTCTAACATATTTCCCTCCTAGATGTTATTATTATATAACATTTTTTTGTTTTTGCAAGTAAAGAAAAAAGAAATTCAAAATTGAATTTCTTTTTATCTCGATTCATTTAAATCATCTAAAGTATGAGAACTATTTTCTACTGCTGTCATCAAGTCTTGTTTTATCTTATCTTTTGTGTCTGACACTTTTGTACCTATTCCCTTAATGGCTCCTATAGTAGTTTTTTTAGCTTCTCTTCCAAAATCAACTACAGTTCTTACACCAGTTTTAGCAGATTTAACTGTAAATTTTTTTGCATCATCTAATTTTCCCTTAACTTTACTTGCTAAATCAGGAATTTTAGATAATTTTTCTTGCATTATTTTTACATTTTTTTCCTTCTTTTCATTTATTTCCTTTATAATCGCTGGTATTTTTTCTGTTTTAATTTTATTTGTTTTTTCTGAAATTTTATCTACTACGTTATTTTTAAAACTTTTAGCTTTAGGAGTTAGTTTAGCAACAATTTTTTGCCATAAAGTTTGCTTTTGAATTTTAGCTAATGATGTTTCTTTACTTTCTAATAAGTCACTTAATTTACTATCTCTATCTTCTTTTATTTTTGCTAAACTAACATCATTATCTTGGATTATTTCACTTATCTCTAATCTATCATTTTTTATATTCTCTAATCTTTGTTGTTCTTGTAATGTTGGATCTTTTGATTGTAGTTCTTTTAATTCTGCTGCCAATGCTGTTAATTTTTCTGGGTCGTTAGCACTTGCTATAATCTCTCTATTTAAATTTTTTACAGCTTTTTCCCACTCTGTATACTCTGGACTTTTTCTTTTTTCTTTAATTGCTGAAGAAATTTCTTTTTGTTCTCCCATTTTATCAATTTCCATGTTTTGCCATTCATCTTGTTCAGCCATAACTTCAAGATAATTATCTTTATATTGTTGCATTGCTTCTTCTACCGCACTTTTATATTCGTCTATTACTTTATTAGCTTCTTCCATATTTTGAGAATATTTTTCAGCTTGCCCCTCTGCATATTCTTTAAAACTTTTTATTTTACTGTTAACAGCTTCTTTTTGTTTATTTAAGAAAATTGCAGCTTTAACCAATTTTATTTGTGCCTGCACTGTTGCTAGCTTAACCATTAATTGTGCTATATTCTTATCATTTGGCTGTATATCTTGTCTTTCGTCCATTACACTTCCCCCTTATTCTTTTTCATCTAAATCATTATTTATACTTGCATCAATTTTTTCTTTTATCTCTTTTTCTTCTTTTTTAAGCTCTTCTAATAAAGCTTCTAATTTATCTACATTCTCAGAATCGTCCAAATTAAATATTGTTCCATTATATACGATAGTTCCTAAATTTTCATCCATAAAATCACCCTTTTGACATAATATTTTATATAAATTATATAATCTTTTATGTTTATAGTAAATAACATTATTATTACATTTATATTTAGTTTCTGTTACATCTTATATAAGGCATTTCATGCATAAAAAAAGATACCATAATCTCATATGATACCTTTAATATTTAATATTATAATTAAGCATTATCTTTAATATAGTCTACAACGTCACTTACTGAAACAATTTTTTCTGCATCTTCGTCAGGAATTTCCATATCAAATTCTTCCTCCAATGCCATAATTAATTCTACTATGTCTAAAGAATCTGCTCCTAAATCATCTATAAAAGATGCTTCCATTGTTACAGATGTATCTGCAACGCCTAATTGTTCAACGATTATTTTCTTTACTTTTTCAAATATTTCTTCTTGGTTCATTTAACTATGTACACCTCCTCTCGCATGTTTTTTTCTACTGACTAAACAATAATATATTGTATTCAAAAAGTCAAGCATTATTTTCTTTTTGTTTTAAAAATTCTTCTGTCATTTTTTCTACTGCTTTATTTTCAACAAATTTTTCTGCTTGAATTATTGTATATTCAAATAGTTTATCATCACTACTTCCATGTGCTTTTACAACTGGTTTCTTCACACCTAAAAATAAAGCACCACCATATATTTTATAATCCATTGTTTTGGCAAATCTATTAATTGCTGGCAAACATGGAATACTTCCAAGTATTGATAAAAAATTACGTTTTAAACTATCTGTTAATGACGATTTTACAAATTTACCTAATCCCTCTGTTGTTTTTAAAAATATATTTCCTGTAAAACCATCAGTTACAACTGCATCAACTTTACCAGAAAAAGCATCTCTTCCTTCGATATTTCCAATAAAATTAATTCCTAATTCTTCTGATTTTTCTTTTAACAATTCATATGATGACCTAGTTAATTCATTTCCCTTTGTTTCTTCTGTACCTATATTTAACAGTCCAATAGCTGGTTTTTCTATTCCAAAAGTATTTCTTAAATATATAGAGGCCATTTGAGCAAATTGTAAGAGATTTATTGGTTTGCAGTTTGTATTTGAACCACAATCCATTAATAGTAATTGGCTTTTATAGGCTGGAAGTATTCCAGCTAATGCTGGTCTATCTATTCCTTTTATTCTTCCCACAAGCAATGTGGCTCCAGTAAGTAGTGCTCCAGAATTACCTGCAGAAATAAATACATCCCCTTTACCTTCTTTTAATAAATTAAAACCAACTACCATAGAAGAATCTTTTTTATGCTTTATTGCTACTGTTGGGGTATCTTCCATCTCTATAGTTTCTGATGCATTGTATATTTTTAATCTTGGAGAAATGTCTGATATTTTCTCTTTATTATATAATTCTTTTACTCTATTATTAATGAATTCTTCTTTTCCAATTAATAATATTTCTGTTGACTGACTTACTTCATTAACTGCTTTTACAGCTCCTTTTATATTGGCATCTGGTGCATTATCTCCACCCATTGCATCTAGCAGTATAACCATATTTGTTTTCCTCCAATTTTAAATTTTGACTAATTTATTTTATTATGTCTTTAATAAAAAAGCAATAGTTTCTGACCAAATAGTTTAGTTTTGTATTATTATTTTTAAATAAAAAAAGAAGTACACCTTAAAGATATACTTCTTTTAATTTATATATTATTACTCTATTATTTTAGAAACAACACCTGAACCAACTGTTCTACCACCTTCACGGATAGCGAATCTTAATCCTTCTTCCATAGCGATTGGTGTGATTAGTTCGATTGTCATATCTACGTTATCTCCTGGCATAACCATTTCTGTTCCAGCAGGTAATTCGATAACTCCTGTAACATCTGTAGTTCTGAAATAGAATTGTGGTCTATATCCATTGAAGAATGGTGTATGTCTTCCACCTTCTTCTTTTGTTAATACATAAACTTGTGCTGTGAATTTTGTATGTGGATGTATTGTTCCTGGTTTAGATAATACTTGTCCTCTTTCGATATCTGTTCTTTGAATACCTCTTAAAAGAACACCAATGTTGTCTCCAGCTTCTGCTTGGTCTAATAATTTTCTGAACATTTCTACACCAGTAACAACTGATTTTTTCTTTTCTGTTGATAATCCAACGATTTCAACTTCATCAGAAACTTTAACTTCTCCTCTTTCTACTCTACCTGTAGCAACTGTTCCTCTACCAGTAATAGAGAATATATCTTCTATTGGCATTAAGAATGGTTGATCTACTGGTCTTTCTGGTGTTGGAATGTAGCTATCAACTGCATCTAATAATTCTTTTATTGGTTTATAAACTTCGTCATTTGGATCTTTAGATGTACTTTCTAGTACTTTTAAAGATGATCCTTTTATAACTGGAATATCGTCTCCTGGGAAACCATATTCTGTTAATAAGTCTCTAACTTCCATTTCAACTAAGTCTAATAATTCTGGGTCGTCTACCATATCACATTTATTTAAGTAAACAACGATATATTTAACACCAACTTGTCTTGCAAGTAAGATGTGTTCTCTTGTTTGTGGCATTGGTCCATCAGCTGCTGAAACAACTAAGATAGCACCATCCATTTGAGCAGCACCTGTAATCATGTTCTTTACGTAATCTGCGTGTCCTGGGCAGTCAACATGTGCATAGTGTCTTTTTTCTGTTTCATATTCAACGTGAGCTGTGTTAATTGTGATTCCTCTTGCTTTTTCTTCTGGAGCACTATCGATTGCATCATATGCTTCGAAATTTGCTCTTCCCATTAATGATAAGTATTTTGTAATAGCTGCTGTTGTTGTTGTTTTACCATGGTCAACGTGTCCGATTGTACCAATGTTAACGTGTGGCTTTGATCTAACAAATTTTTCTTTAGCCATTTTTATTCCTCCTTTAATTTTGAGATTTTTCATCTCTATATTTTATTTTATTTTTGACGCATTTATTTTTTCGAACATCATTTTATAATATAATCTTTAAAAAATCAAGTATATTACTAAATATTATTCGCTTTTCTTTCCTCTTGTAGCTACGATTTGTTCTAATATAGATTTTGGAACTTCTTCATAATGTGATGGTTCCATAGAATATGTTCCTCTACCTTGTGTTTTAGAACGTAAGTCTGTAGCATATCCAAACATTTCTGATAATGGAATAAATGCATGGATATCTTGCATTCCGTCATTTCCTTCCATACCTTCCATTCTTCCACGTCTAGAATTTACATCACCAATAACTTCTCCCATGTATTCTTCTGGAACAGTTATTTCTACTTTCATAATAGGTTCTAGTATAACAACACCTGCTTGTTTACATCCTTCTTTGAATGCCATAGATGCTGCAATTTTGAAAGCCATTTCTGAAGAGTCAACTTCGTGGTAAGATCCATCTACTAATGTAGCTTTGAAATCTATAACTGGGTAACCAGCTAAGTAACCACCTTCAGCTGCTTCTCTTAAACCTTGTTCGATTGGTTTAATATATTCCTTAGGAACAGCTCCACCAACGATTTTACTTTCAAATTCTATTCCTTTACCTGGCTCTAATGGTTCCATTTCGAACCAAACATCACCATATTGTCCTTTACCACCAGATTGACGAATGAATTTACCTTGAACTCTAACTTTCTTTTTAATTGTTTCTTTGTAAGCAACTTGTGGTTTACCTACATTACATTCAACTTTAAATTCTCTTTTTAATCTGTCTACGATAATGTCTAGGTGTAATTCACCCATACCAGCGATGATTGTTTGTCCTGTTTCTTGGTTTGTATATGTTTTGAATGTTGGATCTTCTTCAGCTAATTTTGATAGTGCTATACCCATCTTTTCTTGTGCTACTTTATCTTTAGGTTCGATAGCAATATCAATAACTGGCTCTGGGAATTCCATTGATTCTAATATTACTGGATGATCTATATCACATAAAGTATCTCCAGTTGTAACATCTTTTATTCCAACTGCTGCAGCTATATCTCCTGCATATACTTTATCTATATCTTCTCTGTGATTAGAGTGCATTTGTAATATTCTTCCGATTCTTTCTTTTTTATCTTTATTTGAGTTTAATACTGTTGAACCTGATTCTAATGTTCCTGAATATACTCTAAAGAAACATAATTTTCCAACAAATGGGTCTGTAGCAATTTTAAATGCTAATGCTGCAAATGGTTCATTATCGTCAGTTTTTCTTTCAACTTCGTTACCATCTAAGTCAACACCTTTGATATGTGGTATATCTAATGGTGATGGCATATAGTCAACTATTGCATTTAATAATTCTTGTACACCTTTGTTTTTATATGAAGAACCACATGTTACTGGAACTATTGTGTTTGCAATTGTTCCTGCACGTAAACCTTTTTTGATTTCTTCTTCTGTTAATGTTTCACCTTCTAAGTATTTCATCATTAACTCTTCATCTTGTTCTGCAACTGCTTCTATCATTTTATCATGATATTCTTGAGCTAAATCTTTCATGTCATCAGGAATATCTGTTTCTTCTATTTCTTTTCCTAAATCGTCTTTATGAATGAAAGCTCTCATCTTTATTAAGTCTACTATACCTTTAAACCCATCTTCTGCTCCAATTGGTAATTGGATTGGTACAGCATTTGCTTTTAATCTTGTTTTTAATTGTTCAACACATAGCATGAAGTTTGCTCCTGTGATGTCCATTTTATTTACATATACCATTCTTGGTACTTGGTATTTGTCAGCTTGTCTCCAAACTGTTTCTGTTTGTGGTTGAACTCCACCTTTTGCAGCAAGTACTGTAACTGCACCGTCAAGAACTCTTAAAGATCTTTGAACTTCTACTGTAAAGTCAACGTGTCCTGGTGTATCAATAATATTTATTCTGTTATTGTTCCAGAAACAAGTTGTAGCAGCAGATGTAATTGTTATACCCCTTTCTTGTTCTTGTTCCATCCAGTCCATTGTAGCTGCACCTTCGTGAACTTCTCCTATTTTATGAGTTTTTCCTGTATAGAAAAGTATTCTCTCTGTTGTTGTTGTTTTACCAGCATCAATGTGAGCCATAATTCCTATATTTCTTGTTCTCTCTAATGGATATGCTCTTCCTGCCAACTTTATTTCCTCCCCTCATTGTTACTATAAAGTTTTATATTTCTTAATATGCTCTTTTTTAGCATTATTATTACCATTTATAATGTGCAAATGCTTTATTAGCTTCTGCCATTCTATGTGTATCTTCTTTCTTCTTGAATGCTCCACCGTTTCCGTTTATAGCATCTATAATTTCTCCAGCTAATTTTTCTGCCATTGTTTTTTCATGTCTTGTTCTTGCATATCTAACTAACCATCTTAAACCTAAAGTTTGTCTTCTTTCTGGTCTAATTTCTAATGGAACTTGGTATGTAGCTCCACCAACTCTTCTAGCTTTAACTTCAAGAACTGGCATGATGTTATTTAGTGCTTCTTCAAAAACTTCTAGTGGATCTCTTTGCTCTTTTTCTTTTACAATGTCAAATGCACCGTAAACTATTTTTTGAGCAACTGATTTTTTACCATTTAGCATAATATTGTTTACTAGTTTTGTTACAACTTTACTATTATATACTGGATCTGGTAAAACTTCTCTTTTTGCTATATATCCTTTTCTTGGCACTATTCTTCCCTCCTTAATTTTATTTTGATACTAATTTAGTATCTAGGTACTCTGAAAAGTTTTTTCTTTTCCGTATAGTGCTATATATTCTAAATTTAAGTACCTTAAATTAGTAATTATTAGCACTAGTTTTTATTTTTCCTAAATTTTATTTTTTAGGTCTTTTTGCTCCGTATTTTGATCTACCTTGCATTCTGTCTTTAACACCTGCTGTATCTAATGTTCCTCTAATAATATGATATCTAACACCTGGAAGGTCTTTAACTCTTCCTCCTCTTATTAGAACAACACTGTGTTCTTGTAAGTTATGTCCTATTCCTGGGATGTAAGATGTTACTTCATAACCATTAGAAAGTCTAACTCTGGCAACTTTTCTTAATGCTGAATTAGGTTTCTTTGGTGTTACAGTTTTAACTACTGTACAAACTCCTCTTTTTTGTGGTGCTCTATGGTTAGTTTGTCTATTTTTCTTAGAGTTATAACCATGTTGCAATGCTGGAGCTGTTGATTTTGTTACTGATGTTTTTCTTCCTTTTCTTACTAATTGATTAATTGTTGGCACTTAAATTTCACCTCCTAATATTTTATATATATGCCTATTTGTGCATAATACACTAGCGTGAACTATTTTATCATCAAAATGTGTCAATGTCAATATTTACATTGGTTTTTTATAATTATTTTTGTTCTTTTAAAGACAAAAAAAGAAGGGAGGTCCGATTCTGCGAATTTCGCTTCCGCTTTCCTCCCCGAGTAATTCTCACTTCATGGTTTTTATTTCTTTGAAATCGACCAGTTTTTGCTCACCTTTCTGCGTATTTTTGGTCTCTCCTCCATTGATATTTTTTTTGCGACGCTTCATCGTTTTTGACAATGAACGTCCCATACCAACGCCTAACAGTACAAGCAAAACGTCTCGTATCACCCCAGAAAGTGTGAGGTTTCCAAAAAGAACATTTGCCAGTTCCTGCCAACCACCATCTGAAATACTCGTAAGTGTAATAACCACACCAATTATGAGTATCCAGATGATGAATTTTCCGATTATTCTTATGCTTTCTCCAAAACAAAAGCACAAGAATCGTGGCGAGTTTTTAATCCACCACTTAAGTGAGGGTTTGTTTTGAGTCCGCTGTTTACATCTTGTTGCTTCCATGCTGTTTCCATTTTTTGTCATTTTACTCTCCTCCTTGTTTTTTGCAACAATAAATTGCTAATACTAATTATACCACCTTTTCCAAATTATGTAAAGCTGTGCCTGTTTTCTTAATTTTTATTCGAATTATCTATTAATTAATAGATCGCTTTAATTCTTTTCATTTAGTTACCTAAATTATTAGCTTCAACCTGAACCATGAAGAAAGGCGACGCATGTGCATCGCCCCCTCGGTTTTTCTGTCATTTTTTTCATTTTTTTCTGTATACCACAAGTAGTGCTACAACGTAACCCACTATAAAAGATATAATTTCTCTTATTGGTATAAGACTCCAAAGACCTTGTCCAACATCTTTGAACCAGGTTAATAGATTCAGAGGATTTACCTCTATTGTTCCAGACTTATACAGTACAACACCTACAAGAATGACTACAGTTGCAATCAGTAACCGTTTTAAATTTTTTGACATAATCTTACCTCCAACTATTTTAATATACTTATTATTATACTGCATTATGTAAAATTAGTCAATCTTACACAGTCCTTCTTAACACACGACTAATCAACGTTTTTTAGTAACTTTACATAAAAAGTTGTTGACATTATTTACCTTTTCTAGTATAATTGATATAGTGTTTAATCCCTAAAGAGAGGAGGATATCTTGGTTTCAAGCTAGGATAAACAGAATTATGGAAGAAAAAAAATTACCAACTAAAGAAGAATTACAAAAAATGTCTCCTGAAGAATTAGCTACATATAAACTTTCTTTAAGTGAGCTTTCTTTAGAAGTAGACGAATTAATAAAAAAATGTGATGAAATTTTATCTAAATAATAAAATATTTAAGAGAGGATGGTGAAGCCTCATATAGAGGCAATATTTATGGCAAGAGAATTTTCCGAATTTAATACTGAATATTCAACAAAAAAATCAGAATTTTTAGATATAAGAACTAACTTAGATGCAATAATGCATATCAGAGCAAAAGTAGAAGAATTTGAACACCAACTAGGTGCATTAAAAACGCAAAAATCTAATTTAGTACTTTTTAGTGCGTTTTTAACAGAAGACGAAAAAAATGCACAAGCTGCTTCAATAGATGATCAAATTGATGAAATAGAAAATCAAATTCGTTCATTAAAGAGCAATACTTTATATAAAACAAAAGAAGAAATTCAAACAGCTTCACAAATTTTAGATGAATATATTGATGACCTTAACACAAATTTTGATTTTAAAGAATCTTTAAGAAAGGAAATAAAAACTCAAGCACAAAACAGTTTACTAAACTCAGAAAAACGCAAAACTGCTCCAACTATGGAACTTGATTTATATAATAAGATAGAAGCTGCTGCTGAAAATGATTCTAGATTAAAATCTTATTTAACAATTGATGACGATAAAGCAGTTTTATCCCTTTTAGAAAGCTATGTAAATAAATATTCACATGTAAAACCAGGTACTAAAGGACGTGAATCAGAGCAAGCAAAAAAAGAAAGAGAAACAAAATTAAAAGTTTTTAAAGATGAAGTATCTACTATTCAAAGAAGAATAAAATCAAAAGGTAACTCTTTAAAACAATATATAACAAATCATAGAACAGAACTAGGACTTCCAGCAGATATGAGCATAGATTTTAATGATAAAACTTCTATATTACACAATATTGGCATATATACAAACCCTCGTTCTAATATAAGTTTTAACGATATAAAGACAAAGGCTAGTGATTCTATAAAATTGATAGATACTCAGATTGAAACTTTACAAAATTATATAAAATATGTAGATAATGATTTAACTCAAATTAGAAGAGATAGAGAAGCAGAACTTGAAGATAAAAAAACATATAAAGGAAATGGACTTTTCTCTAAAGCTAAAAGATTTTTTAAAGGAGTAGGAAAAGGTTTAGCTAATTGGGTACATGATAAACCAAATCCATTTAAAGGTGTGTTTGAAAGACCAGATCAAACAAAAGTACCTACTCAAGCAAAAGTAATCGATACTACTAATAACTTTGTAGATGCTTATAAAACAGAAATTGGACAAGATGCTTACACTAAAGTTATCGAAGAATATAATAAGAGAATTCAAGATGAGAAATCTCAATCACATTCAGGAGAAGGAAGATAAAAAGAAACAGCTCTTAAAGTTGTTTCTTTTTTATTTTATTACTTCCTTTAATTTAAAAATAGCCCTATCTGCCAATATTGTATATTTTTCTTTTTTATCTTTTATCCTTTTTTCTAATCCTGGAACTATTCCAAAATTAGCATTCATTGGTTGAAATTTTTCATTTGGAGTCGAAATATAATTTGCTAGAGCTCCAGTCATAGTTTCTATTGGTAAAATAAATTCCTCTTCTCCTTTAAATTCATTTACAGCATTTATACCTGCCATAAGACCAGAAGAAATTGATTCTACATATCCCTCGACACCTGTAATTTGTCCTGCAAAGTATAAGTTTTCGATAGTTTTCATTTTATATGTATTTGTTAACAAATGACTAGAATCTATGAAAGTATTTCTGTGCATTACACCATATTTTATAAACTCAGCATTTTCTAATCCAGGTATCATAGAAAACACTCTTTTTTGTTCTCCATATTTTAAATTGGTTTGAAATCCAACTAAGTTAAATATATTTCCTTCTGTATCATCTTGCCTTAATTGAACCAATGCATATGGTCTTTTTCCAGTTCTTGGATCAGTAAAACCAACTGGCTTTAGTGGACCAAATCTTAATGTATCTTCTCCTCTTTTTGCCATAATTTCTATTGGCATACAACCTTCAAATATCTCTCTTTTTTCAAAATGATGAAGTTCTACTACTTCTGCATTTATTAAATTTCTATAAAAATTTTCATATTCTTCTTTATTCATAGGTAGATTTATATAATTTTGCTTATCTATTGTGGTTCTTAGTCTTTCTTTCCATGCTTCTATTTCTTCATTCTTTTCTCTTTCCTGCTCATATCTATCTCCCCAAAAAGCAATATCAAAATTAATACTATCTTTTGTAACTATTGGAGCAGCTGCATCATAAAAATATAACTTATCTTGCGCAGTTATCTTAGAAATATTCTTAGCTAATTCATCAGCTGTTAATGGTCCTGTCGCAACAATCGTAATTGCCTCTTCTATTAATTTTTCCAAATCTACTACTTCTTCATTTATTACTTCTATATTCGGATTGCTTTTAATCGCTTCTGTAACTTTCTTAGCAAATATTTCCCTATCAACTGCTAACGCCTGTCCAGCTGGAACAGATGTACTATCTGCTATTTTTATAAGTAATGAATCCATAGCTCTTAATTCTTCTTTTAACAACCCACATGCATTTGTATGTAGATTTGACTTAAAAGAATTACTACATACAATTTCAGCTAAGTTTTGGTTTGAATGTGCTGGTGAATATTTATTTGGCTTCATTTCATATAATTTAACTTTAATTCCTCTTTTAGCAATTTGATACGCAGCCTCTGTTCCTGCTAATCCTCCACCTATTACATTTATATAATCTTTCATTATTTTCCTTTCCAAACACAATATGTGTAAGACAAAAGCTTACACATATTAGTTTTATTCTTACTTCTAAACTAATTAAATAATTCCATAATATCATCCTTATTAAGTTTATTAATAAAGGTTGTTTGTGTACTAAGCATATTATCTATAAGTTTAGATTTCTTTTCTTGTAGTTCGTAAATTTTTTCTTCTATAGAATTTTTTGTTATAAGTTTATAAACTTGTACATTATTCTTTTGACCAATTCTATAAGCTCTATCTGTTGCTTGATTTTCAGCAGACATATTCCACCATGGATCATAATGAATAACCATATCTGCACCAATCAAATTTAATCCTGTTCCTCCTGCTTTAAGAGATATTAAAAACACTTTTACATCAGGATTATTGTTAAAATCATTTACTAATTTTACTCTTTCGTCAACTTTTGTTTGACCTGTTAATTTATAATAGCTAATCCCTTCTTTTGCCAAATTTCCTTCTATTATATTAAGCATAGATGTATAACCAGAAAAAATTAGGATTTTATGTTTTCCTGCAATAGCATCTTTAACGATCTCTATGCATTGTGTTAATTTGCTACTCTCGCCCATATAATTTTCTAAAAATAATGATGGATGACAACATATTTGTCTTAACCTAGTTAATAATGCCAAAATTTTAATTTGAGATTTTTCGAATCCATTTCCTTCAATTTCAGTCATTGCTTCTTTTTTTGCTTGTGCTAGATATGACAAATAAATCTCTAATTGTTCACCTTGCATTTCATTATTTAATACAGTTATGCTCTTTTCTGGTAATTCTTTTAATACATCTTTCTTTACTCTACGAAGTACAAAAGGTTCTATCATCATTTTTAATTTTTCCATAGCCTCTTGGTCATTATCCCTCATTATTGGAATTTCGTATAATTGTTTGAACTTTTTATATGTAAATAGATATCCTGGCATTATATAGTCAAATATTGACCATAACTCTGCTAAAGAATTTTCTATTGGAGTTCCAGTTAGTGCATATTTTGTTTGTGCATTTATTGTTTTTAAAGATTTTGCATTTTGAGTATTACTATTTTTTATGTATTGTGCTTCATCCGCAATTTGGAATTTAAATAATATATCTTCCCTTTTATATACTTCCATATCTCTTTTTAATAAATCATAAGATGTTATAACTAAATCAAATTCTGGAATTTGTTTTATTTGTTTTTCTCTTTCTTCTGAAGTTCCTCTAATAACTAAAACTTTTATATCTTTTGCAAATTTTTCTATTTCACTTTTCCAATTTAACGCCAACGAACTTGGTGTTATTACAATTGATGGCAATTTTACTTTTGCATTTGCTTTATAGTCTAATAATAGCGAAATTAATTGAACTGTTTTTCCAAGCCCCATATCATCTGCCAAAATACCACCTAGTCTGTAATCATCTAATATTTTTAACCATTTATATCCTACCTTTTGGTAATATCTTAATGTACAATTTAATCCTTCTGGTGGAGTTATTTCGTCATCATATTCACGTTCATCGATATTATTTACAATTTCTTTATATTCTTTGTCTTTTTGGATTTCTACATTTTTAACATTTTCTAATAACTTGTTCAAATATAAAGATCTATATACAGGAACTTTTATTTTTCCTCTCTCTAAATCTTTATAATCTACTTCCATGCCATATTCTAAACTGTTTAAAAATTTTATATCATCATTTTGCTCTAAATCTAAAAAGCTACCATCTTTTAGTCTATGATATTTTTTCTTTAAGTTGTATTTTGCTAAAATTTCTTTTAACTCGCTTCTGTCAAAATCTAATCCAGTTAAATCTATATTAAGCAAGTTATTTTCAATTTTTACTCCTACTGTTCCTAACTTTGGCTGTCTTATCTCTTTAGTTTTAAAATTATCAGTTACTAAAACTTCATACTTTTCTGTATAGTTATTTATATCTTGTGATAAAAACTTATATATCGCATCATCTGTTACTAATACAAATCTTTTATTAGCTGAATCTAATAAAAATCCCGTTTTTCTACACATATTCAAACAATTAGATTCTTGAATTACGTTCCTTGCAACCTTTGGTATATTATCTAAATCCAATGGATTAAATTCTATATCGCCATATATAAATTTTAATTCTGCAATAATGTAATTATTTTTATCAAAATCCAAAAACATTTTTACATCTAAATCTTTTGGAATATAATCTTTTAATTTTTCCGTATCTATATTTGAAGTATCAATATACTCTCTCATTTTTGGTAAAACTAATGAAAAAAAATCTGGTAATTCTTTTTTATTAAATCTTATTTCTCTAATAAAATTCTTTTTATATATTTCAAGTAATTTTATAACCGTATTTTTATAATTCTTATTACATCTATAAATATATTCATCTAAAATAACATAAATATATTCTTTTCCCTCTAAAACATGATATTCAAAAACATCTTCTTTTTGTGTTAATGCAAATTCACCCTCTGATACTTCTGTTAGTTTAAATTTTATATTTGGAGTTCCTGGAATAAATGCTATTTTTCCCTTTTCACCATCTTGAACAATTTCTAAATTTTTGCCTTTTACAATCTCGAAAAATTCATCTATTCCTGTATTGCTTAAAATTATACAATTATCACTTAATACTTTACCATAATATCTGTATCCAGCATTACCACTACTATTAACATATTTTATAATTTCTGAATGCTTTAAAATAAATTCTAATATAGGTAAGCTTTCCTTTGCAAAATTCTCCCTTGTATGAATAAATTCTAATTTATTCCCATATTTTACATTTGCTTTATTTAACATGCTTGTATAAAATTCCGATAAGCTTTTTATTTTATAGAGTTTATCTATGCCTAATTTGAATTCTACCTTCATCTCTTTATAATAACTATCAAAGATTATACTAGGCACAATTTTTATATTTTTTCTTTCTTTTATTACTACTTCTTCCTCATCAATGGTTTCTACTTCCGTATTATAAAAAGCTGTAATCATTTGCTTAAATCCACGATGATCCATTTTAGTGTTTGTTTCTTGTTTTTTTACTGGTTGATTTGCATATAATTCTTCATATATAGAATTATCGATAAATTCTATAAACATAGCTAAGATATGTTTACAAGTACAATAATTTTGGGTATTATCTGGACATGAACATTTTATGGATTTAATTTCTCCTTCTTCTATTTTAGCATATACATTATATGTTCCTTTACTTCCTTTTACAGTTGCAGCTAGCTCAAAATTATTTTTATTTTCGTAATTTACATTAGTTATTGTTACTCTTTTGTCTTTTACATATTCTAATGCTCTTTGATATCTTGCATCTCCTGCATTTTCATATAATTCAGTTATTATTTCATTATTTACTAACATTTTTTTGCTCCTACCACACATTTATTTTCAGTTTATTATTATATAATATTTTACGTGTTTTCACAAGTGTTACAAGCACACTTTTATATGATTTTTTGCTAAAACAAAAGAACTATATCTATATAAGTGACATAGTTCTTTTAATTTAATTTTTTCGTTAGTATAATGTATAGTTACTTATCTTCTTTTTCCTTCTTCGGTTTTGTCCAAGATATATAATCACATTTTTCTGGATTATTTTCGCATATATAAAAAGTTCTTCTATTTTTAGTTTTTCTTATTTGAACCTTTCCACCACATTTTGGACAGGGCTCTTCTATAGTTTCTATATATGGTTTTACATTTTTACATTCTGGATAACCAGGACATGCTAAGAACTTTCCATATCTACCATATTTTACAACCATCATTCTTCCACATTTTTCGCAAGGTACATCAGACACCTCTTCTTCTAGCTTAACATGTTCTAGTTCTTTTTCTACTTTTTCTAATTCTTTTTCAAATGGTCCATAGAATTCAGAAATCATTTGTTTCCAATTTTCTTTTCCTTCTGCAATTTCGTCAAACTCATTTTCCATTTCTGCTGTAAATTTTACATTTATAATATCTGGAAAATTCTCCGTTAATAATTTATTTACTACTTTACCAAGCTCTGTTGGAACTAATTGCTTAGCTTCTTTTTCTATATAATGTCTTGCTAAAATAGTCGTTATTGTTGGTGAATATGTGCTTGGTCTACCAATATCTTTTTCTTCTAAAGCTTTTACTAAACTTGCTTCTGTATATCTTGGTGGTGCTTCTGTAAAACTTTGCTTTGATTCTATTTTTTCTTTTTCTACTTCTTGATTCAACTCCAATAGTGGAATTTGTCCAACATCGTCCTCTTTTTCATCTGTTCCTTCTACATATAAAGTCATAAATCCTTTAAATTTAATTGATTGTCCATTAGCTTTAAAATTATATTCGTTTGCATCAATTGTTATCGCTAATGTATCAAATATCGCTGACTTCATTTGACTTGCTAAAAACCTATTATAAATTAATCTATAAAGTTTATACTGGTCATTTGTTAAAGCGCCTTTAATTTGTTCTGGCTTAATATCTATATATGTTGGTCTAATAGCTTCGTGTGCATCTTGTGCATCTGCTTTCGTTTTATAATATCTATTTTCGTAATATTCACTTCCATATGTTGCCTCTACAACTTCTTTAGCAACTTTTCTAGCTTCTTCAGAAATTCTTGTAGAATCTGTTCTCATGTAAGTAATTAATCCAACTGTTCCCTTTGTTGGTATTTTTACTCCCTCATAAAGAGTTTGCGCAACAGACATTGTTCTCTTTAAACTGAAATTTAGTTTTCTAGAAGCCTCCTGTTGCATTGTACTTGTCGTAAATGGAGGTGCTGGATTTCTTTTTCGTTCACCTTTTTTTACATCTTTTACAATAAATTTTGCATTCTTTATACTGGCTAGAATTGCATCTACTTCTTCTTTACTATGTATTTCTAATTTTTTATTATTTTTCCCTACTAATTTTGCTTCAAATTCTTTTTTAGACTTTTTATCAAATAGTTTTGCAATTATATTCCAATATTCTTCTGGTATAAAATCTTCTATTTCTTTTTCTCTATCTACAATTAGTTTAACAGCAACAGATTGAACTCTTCCTGCTGATAATCCTTTTCTTACCTTTTTCCATAATACTGGGCTAATCTTGTACCCTACAATTCTATCCAAGACACGTCTAGCTTGTTGTGCATTTACTAAATTAATATCTATTTTTCTTGGTTCTTTAATAGCTTTTCGTACTGCTGTCTTTGTTATCTCATTAAATGTTACTCTAGATTTACTATCTTCTGGTATATCCAAAATATGTGCTAAGTGCCATGCAATTGCTTCCCCTTCACGATCGGGGTCAGTTGCCAAATAAACTTTTTTAGCTGATTTTGCTTCTCTCTTTAATGATTTTATTAGATCTCCTTTTCCTCTTATGTTTATGTATTCTGGTTCAAAGTTATTTTCTATATTAACTCCTAACTTTGATTTAGGTAAATCTCTAATATGTCCCATTGATGCAACAACTTTAGTTTTTCCTCCTAAAAACTTTTTTATTGTATTTGCTTTTGCTGGTGATTCTACTATTATTAATTTATCTGCCATTTTCTTCTCCTTTTTAGTTACAGAATATAAGTTCTGTAATCTTTAATACTATAGTATTTTAGTTCATATATTCGTTTTTTTCAAGTATTTTTTAGCATTTAACTAAATCATCTATTACATCTTCTAATATAACAGGCGTTACTTCATTTCTTTTTAGCATATCTAGTATTGAATTTTCTATTTTTTCATCATTCGTTAATTTATCTATAGATGCTTTTTCTACTTTTATTTTTTCGTTTATATACTCTGTCTTTACTATCTCTACTCCAAATATATCATTTTTACTTTTTAAATCCTTTATCTTATAATATTCTAATTTTATAGGATATAATATTCCTTCTTTTCTTAATTCTTCTTTATTCATAAATATTCCACCAAAAAAAGTTTTCATTTGATTCCTCCTCGTATCTATTAATATATACTTTTGTAATAAACTCCGCAATATAAATCGAATGCCTATTTTTTGGTGTTTTCGACAATTATTATATCTTTTATAAAGAACTTTGTCGAATTATTTTTTATTATATATTTTTATGACTTTTCCATTTATCAACTTATGTCGAAAAAAATCTTTTTAGGTAGCTTTTCCTAAAAAGATTTTTATAAATTTATATACAACTTATTTTTTATAGGGATTTTAAGGAATGGACAGCGGAACGAAAATACCACACCCCATTCCCAAG
>CAKNPW010000015.1 GCA_930990555.1 uncultured Clostridium sp.
AAATAACCAGGTGGAAAACTATTTTTATCTTTTATAGTTTTCCACCTGGTTTAATTTTCATTGTGTATATTATTTCTTATTTACTTTTTTCTATTGCCTTTTGGTTAATACCACAGCATATATTAGTGTTCTAAATTTGCAATAATTTCTTCTATAACCTCTTCTGGCAAAACAAAATCTGTATTAACAAAACCTATTTCTGGTCTAAGTCCATCTTTATTATGAAAATCAGAACCAACTGTTACAAATAAGTTATGCCTAGCAGCAAATTCATTCCATTTTTCTGTTTCGTCAAATTTCTTATCATATCTATCTACATACAAATAGTTGGCTTCTAAGCCATCTGGCTTCATATCATTAACAATTTCTAAAATATCTTCATCAGTTAAATTGTCTTCATGTACATATGCTACTGGATGCGCTAAAACAACTTTTCCTTTTGCAGATCTTATTATCTCTGCTGCCTCTTTTGGAGTTACACTTTCTTTTTTTACATATGCAGGACAATTTTCGTTCATTATTGTTTCTATAAATTCACCTTTACTTGGAATATGCCCGAATTCTGCTAATAATTTTTCTTTGTTTTTTGGATTATTTGTTGCATCTAAAGCTATATGTGCTTTAGTTACAGCATCTATCTTATCTAATTCTTCTACATTTATATAATATCCTAGTTCTTCTAACTTTTTAGCTACATCATGTAAATAATTATGTCTTGCATTTCTAATTTTACTTAGTCTTTCTCTAAATTCTTCATCATTTAAATCTAGATTATATCCTAATACATGTACTCCTGCTTTTTTTGCTTTAGTAGAAATCTCGACTGCATTTATTAGCTTTATATTTTTACTTTTCGCATATTCAAATAATTCTTCATTATATGCATCTACAGTATCATGATCGGCAATTGCAATAACTGATACACCATTTTTATATGCTTCATCTATTATTTCTTTAGGTGTTAATGCTCCATCTGAAACTGTTGTATGAATATGTAAGTCTATTCTTTTTTGCATTATATCTTCCTCCTTATAATTCAAGTCCAGGTATTCGCTCGTCTTCCAACTCTCCTTTTTGCTGTTTAGCTTGACTACCCCAACTTGCTATTCTTTTATAAAAAATATCTTCTAATTCATGTTCTTGAAATCTCCTAAAGTTTGCTGGAGTTGCTGCTTGCGTAAGGAAATTGAACAATTCTTCTGGTGTATTTTCTCTTATTACCCTAGTTCTGCTTTTTTGTAGTGTTTCTTCCATTCCTTCTGTAAAGTTAAATGCTGTAAATGCTGAAAGATAATCATAAATAAAGTTATATGCCTCGTCATCATATTGCCATTCTTTTCTAAGTGATTTTGGTCTAATTGGTAAATATGGTTTTCTTTCTTCTGCTTTTGCTAATTGTAATTCATCTGGTACTTGTTCTATTAATTCCATCAATTTTGATTTTTCCATAATATGTGCATCTATTGGTAGAAATACCTTTGGAAATCCACCATCTTTTAAGGTTGTTGCAATTTTTGCAACATCACTTAAAGTTCGTAGTGGAGAAACATCTGATGTACGCATATTATATTTCTCTAATAATTCGCTTAGTTCAGTTTGTGCTTGCTCCACTTTTCCGTCTTCACAAACTAACCACATGTCTAAGTCGGGTAATCTGTTTATAATTTTTCTTGGCTTTAATGAATCTAACATATTTGGACATGGCTTACATACTATTTTTAAATCTGGCATCATATCGTAATTTCTCTCTAGACAAGATTTACACTGCCATATAGATTTTTGAACAGGCTCACCATCTCTTACTAATTGTCTGTTATATCTAATTTGTTCTGAAATAATTGGAATTTCTCCATTTAAGTTTTCATCTAATACATAAAATGGATATCCTGTTCCAAATGAGCCTCTATTTACGGTTACTGTAGAAGCAATCATTTTAAATACTTCTATATTCCATTTTAAAAGTTTTTTTTTTAAGTCAGTATTTGTTTTTTCAAAAGTTGTTGAAGATCTTTCTGCTTCTTCAACAACATCTTTTATTGTTTTTGATTCGTTCATAAAAATCCCTCTATTCAAATTTATATTTGTATCCCTTGTTCTTTATCATATATTTCTGCTATTTTTTTTAGGAGTTCACTTTCTTCTGGATACTTTGTTGGTTTTACTCCTCTTTTAGTAAATTTTTGTTCATAATATTGTTCTGCACTTTTTTTGTCTCTTTCTCTTCCAACAATTATAGCTGTTCTAGCCTCTTTAAACTCTCTATTTCTACTACTGTATATTCTTTTAGGCTCAGTTGGTATTGTTCCTCTCATATATACTTCTACAATATCTGCCATTCCTGTTTTTTCAAAAGTATCTATTGTATCTAACATTTCATTGTCATAACCTTTATAGAAAGTTTCTGCAGAAACACTTCTTCCCCAACCTTTTTCTTGTACTTGACCTTCATATCTTTCTACCATTGACATTAAACAATTAAGTTCATTAACTGCCATTGCTCTAACTATAATTCTATAACCTTGCTGTCTCATCTTTTCTATCATTTTTTCAAATATTTTTATCTTTCTTCCTGTTCCTTCGTATAAAACATTAAAATTACCTTCTAATGCTTTATCCATTAAATCATCTGTCCAATGCTTACTTGCTTCATTTACTACTTTTATATAAACTTCTGGATATTGTTTAGCTATTTCGTCTGCTTTAGGATGAAATGGCTTTAGTTCATCATTATTTACTATAACTAGATTGTTATTCTCGAATTGTGTAAGTGCATAACCATTTAATGCTGTCTTCCCAGATCCTGTTGGTCCTATATCAAAAATGGCTATTGGATTTTTCATAGGAGTTTTTCCCTCTAAAAAAATTTGATTTATATAATTTCCAATTGCATTTTGTTCCTCTTCAGAAAGCTTATATTTTTCATATACTTCTTCCCATTCCATATAAACTTTTTCTCCTTCCTAGATTTCTTTATAATTTTTTTTAATTTCTGGGCCATATTCTTGTATTATCTTATTAATAATGGCCTCATTACCTTTGTACATTTCATTCCTTTCTTCAAGGAGTTTTGAGATATTTTTCTTCTGTCTAGATGTTTTTGCTATCTTTGCTGCCATAATTTCGACAGCTATTTCTAGTTTTGTATTTGCACTCATTTCTTTCATATTCTTCTCCTCTTCCTGATTTATTGTAACTATTATATTAACACAAATTCCCATTATTAGCAAATAAATATATGTTAAAAAATCTGGTATAATAAAAAGCTAATGCCCATTTAAAACATTAGCTTTTAATTTCTGATTTTATTTGGTGAAATATACTTGGTAAAGTCACTAAAGCAAACGTCTCCTAAACCCTAATTTAAATTACATATTTCTTAATTATGAATACTCCTCCACCTAGTGCTATAACTACTAGTGCTGCTATTCCGATATATAGTTTTGCATCACCTAATGCTACTGTAAGCATTACTGGTGCATCATCTATATCATCTTCATCTTCTTTAAAGTTGTCTGGTACTGAGTCTATATCTGGTGTATGGCTATCATTATAATCTTGGCTTATTTCTGCTATATTTGTTTTTAAGCCCATATTGTCTTCGCTATTAATCCATGTTAATATGATTGATACTGTTGCACTTTCTCCTGGTTGTAATAATGTATTTTCTAATAATTTTGTTGCTACTCTTTCTTTACCATTTAGTGGCTCTCTTGTGTACCAATCTGGGTTATCTTCTTGTACAAATCTTAAACCTTCTGGTATATAATCTGTAATTTCTTTTGCATATCCTGCAATTTCACCTTCATTTGTTATTTTAATTTGGAATTCGAATTTTACTGTTACTTTATTTATATCTCTTCTTCCTAAATCTACTTTTGCTGGTGGTTCTGGATCTTCGTCACCTGTATGTCCTGTTTCTTGTACAGTTTGTGTTCCATCTTTATCTATTATAATTGCTTTACTTACCCATTTCTTTAATGCTAAATCGAAGTATTTAACTTTTACAAATTCTTTGTCTAAGTCGTCTTCTTTGTTCCATTCATTATTATTGTTTGGAGTAGAATCTATATCATCAATTGGCTCTCCAGAACTATCACTATCGTCAGCTATCTCTGCTGTATTTACTAAAATTCTATCTGATGTATTTGGTTCTGTTACTTCAAAAGCAATTTGTACATCTCTATAGTCTGGATTATTTTCTGTTATTCCTTTGTCTGGATCAAATGCTTTTAATAGATTATCTCCATCATTTTCTTCTTGTGCTTTAGATAAGTAATCTGTTGTTACACTTTGTCCATCTTCTGATTCTTGCCATCTATATTCTCTATTTATAGGATTATCTGGTAAAAATCTTAATCCATCTGGAATATCATCTTTTACTTCTGTTGCATATCCATCTATTAATCCTTCATTAAATATTCTTATTGTATATGTAACTACATTTCCATTTTCTACTTCTACTGGGTCTTTTGTATGGTCATATTTAATATTTCCATCTTCACCCATACTTAATTGTGGAATTCTTGTAGTTACAGCTTGGTCATCTACTGCTGTTATGAATTTTCTTAATGCTAAGTCAAAATATACTACTCTTACTTTTTCGAAGTCATCATCATCTTCTTGGCCTGGTACATATTCATTGTTAATTTCGTCGTCTTTATAATTTGGTAATTCCTCATCACTTGGTACTTGTACATTATTTGTTTCTGAATCCCTATCTATTACGTCATTTCCGTCAGAATCTTTTGCATCTGTTATTTCTGCTAAGTTTGTTAGTTTTTTACCAAATTCTGCTGTATCTTTTACCTTACAAGCTATTTTTACATCTTTATATGATAATGTTGTTCCATCAAATGCTTTTAACAAGTTTTGTCTTGAAGATGTTTCTTTAGCTTTAGATAAGTAATCTGTTGTAACAGTTCTACCATCTTCTGATACTTTCCATTCATATTGTATATTTGTTTCGTGTTCTGGTAAATATTCTAATTCTGCTGGTAATTTATCTACTATTTGATTTGCATATCCATCTATAGAGCCTTCATTATATACCCTTATTGTATATTCTACAACATCTCCTCTTGCCATATCTAATGGTTTCTTTGGATGGTTGTATGTAGCAGTAGTTGCTGTTTCATTTGCTAAGTTTGTTACATCTACTGATGGCTCTCTTCCTATTAATGTTGTTCCGTTTTTTCCTGTTATAAATTTTCTTAATGCTAAATCAAATTCTTGAATAATAACTTTTTCGAAGTCATCATCATCTTCTTGGCCTGGAATATATTGTTTTCCAGAATTTATTTCATCATCTTTATATGTTGGTAAATCTGTGTCTGTTGGTAAGGTAAAGTTTCCATTTGGTACAGAATCTCTATCTGTTACAGCTCCTCCTTTACTGTCAGTTTCTTGTGTAATTTGAGCTAAATTTGTAATTTTCTTTAAAGCCTCTGTTGAATTCTTTACTTTACATTTTACTTTAACATCTTTATAGTCTAATGTTGTTCCATTATATGCTTTTATTAAATTACTTGCATTTTGATCCCTATCTGCTGCTTCTTGTGAATAAGCAAGTTTATTTGTTCTAATAATTCTATTATTACTTGCATCTATTCTCCAACCATAACCTGCATTAAAGTCTGTTTCTGCTGGATAATTTTCTACATCATTTATAAATTCTAATTCTGCTGGTAAATAATCTGTTATTTCACCTACATAACCATCTAATTCACCTTCGTTATATACTCTTATTGTATATGTTACGATATCTCCAGGTTTTACTGCAACTGGTTTTTTATTATGGTTATATGTAGCAGTTGTTACTTTTGCTCCATCTATTGTTTTATTCAAATTTGATGAATCAACTGTTGGTTCTCTATTTATTTCTTTTCCATTTACTTCAGAAATAAATTTTCTTAAAGACATATCAAATTCTCTTTTTGCAACTCCAACTTCTTTTTCACCACTTAATGGTGTCTCTTGTTTTTCTACTGCAACTAATGGTTGTACGGTATCTGGATTTTGTGTTGTTGTCCAGAATCCTTTTGATGAAGTTCTATATGAACCTGTATAGCTAAATTTAATTTTTGTTATATCATCAATATTTGATGATGGAATTGAAATATAAAAACTTTGTCCTACTAAGTCTTTTATTGTTGTTCCATTTGATACTGCTTGTTTACTAGAGTTTAATAATGTGTATTTACCATTTAAGTCTGTTCCATCTTGATCTGTAAATTTTGCATTTAATTCGAATGGTAAATCATTATTCTTATTTATTTTATATGGTCCTACTATGTAATTACCACCATCTAGCTCTACTGTTGGATTAACTTCTGAAGCTAATGTTATTGGTTCTTCTACTTTTCCATTATGAGTTTTGTAATATTCAATATTTTCTGTGCTCTTAGCTGTTTTTACCATATATTGATATAATTTTTCCATTGCATCAGCTCTTGTTTCGTTAACATCTGACATTGTTGTATAAGAACCTACACCTTTTTCTGCTATAGCTATTTCTTGGAATGATGGCTCTCCTGCAAAGTCTACATGATAAATATCAGAATTTTCATTTGACTTTGTATTTGTAAAATACCATAGTGCCATTTGTTGAACTACATCTATATCATCATCTGTTAGCTCTTGTTTTAAAGAATCACTCATTCCAGATGAATTTAATAGATCTGCTCTATCTTGTGCTGCTTGCTGTGCTTTTTGAGTTTGTACTTCTACAGAGTCTCCTGATTTTGCATAATATGGTATATATGCATGGTCTAAGATCCATGTAGCAGCATAATAATAGTCATCATTCTCGAAAATTGTTGGTACTAAACTTGCTTTATCTGCAAAATCTATCATTTTATCATATGTTTGTTTAAATGAATTTGGTGTCGCTGTATAGAATCCTCTTTCAGCCTTTAAACAATATATTGTATTGTCAAAATTCATTGTAGTTCCATCATTTTCGTATACAATAACTTTCCAAACTTTTTTATTTCCATTGTTTATTCTGTATCCATATTGTTTTCCGTTTGTTTCTCTTCTATATTCACTTAATCCAAATGTAACTGGAGTTGTAGCTGCAAATACTGATGTACCCATAGCTAATGCTAAAAGCATAACTATGATGCTTACAACTATTTTTTTTAAAAGTTTCATAGTTAACCATCCTTTTTCTCATAATACTACTACATGTATTTTACTATATTAAAAATAATAGTCAATACCAAAAAATAGTAGTTTTTTATATCTAAATTTTTGTGACTTTAACTTACTTACGGATATAGTTTTTGCTATATCTCTTCATTTTTTTAAGTCCACATTACAATTATATTACATTTTTGTTAAGCTTACAATAATTTATAGAAAAATTTCGAGTTTCAGCGATATTTCCTTTTTCCCTAGCTCAAAAGAAGAAAAAAGGGGTGTTCCAAAAATTCCGGTTAAACCGGGATTTTAAGGAACGTCCCCTAATCCCTATATTATAAAACATATCTCTTTATTGCCCAAATTCCACCAGTTAACATTGCTACTACTACAAATCCTAAACCAATATATATTTGTGTATCACCTAGTGCTACTGTTAACATTACTGGTGCATCATCTATATCATCTTCTCCTGGTGTAAAGTTGTCTGGAGTTGAATCTATATCTGGTGTATGACTATCATTATAGTCTTGGCTTATTTCTGCTATGTTTGTTTTTAATCCCATATTATCTTGGCTATTTATCCATGTTAAGATAATTGATACTGTTGCACTTTCTCCTGGTTGTAATAATGTGTTTTCTAATTGTTTTGTTGCAACTCTTTCTCTTCCATTTAATGGTTCTCTTGTGTACCATTCTGGGTTATCTTCTTGTACAAATCTTAATCCTTCTGGAATATAGTCTGTTATTTCTTTAGCATATCCAGCAATTTCACCTTCGTTTGTTATCTTAATTTGGAATTCGAATTTTACTGTTACTTTATTTATGTCTTGTCTTCCTAAATCTACTTTTGCTGGTGGCTCTGGGTTTTCATCACCTGTATGGCCTGTTTCTTGTACTGTTACTGTTCCATCTTGATTTGTTACTATTGCTTTACTTACCCATTTCTTTAAAGCTAAATCAAAGTATTTAACTTTTACAAATTCTTTATCTAAGTCATCTTCTTCATTCCACTCGTTATTGTTGTCTGGTGTAGAGTCGATATCGTCTACTGGTTCATTATCTTCATCTCTATCATCTGCTATTTCTGCTGTATTTACTAGTATCCTGTCTGATGTATTTGGCTCTGTTACTCTAAATGCTATTTTTAAATCTCTGTAGTCTGGGTTTGTATCTGTTATTCCTAATTCTGGATCGAATGCTTTTATTAGGTTTGCACCTTCTGTTTGTTCTTGTTCTTTAGATAAGTAATCTGTTTCTATTGTTGTTCCATCTTCTGATAATACCCATCTATATTCTTGGTTTATCTCGTTGTCTGGTAAAAATTCTAATCCGTCTGGTACATCATCTTTTACTTTGCTTGCATACCCTGCCATCATACCTTCATTAAATATTCTTAATGTATATGTTACTATGTTTCCATTTTCTACTTCTACAGGGTCTTTTGTATGGTTATAATGAATATTTCCATCTTCGCCAATACTTAATTGTGGTATTCTGTTTGTTATTTCTGTATCATCTACTGCTGTTATGAATTTTCTTAAAGCTAAATCAAAATATACTACTTTTACTTTTTCGAAGTCATCGTCATCTTCTTGTCCTGGTACATAGTCTTTGTCTGATTCATCTTCTTTATAATTTGGTAAGTCTTCGTCTGTTGGTACCTCTACATTATCTGTTTCTGAATCTCTGTCTACTACATCATTTCCACTAGAATCTTTATCTTCTGTTATTTCTGCTAGGTTGGTTAATATCTTACCAACTTCTGCAGTATCTTTTATTCTACAAGCTATTTGTACATCTTTATAATCTAATGTTGTTCCATCAAAAGCATGCAATAAGTTTTGTCTTGATGTTGTTTCTTTTTCTTTTGATAAATAATCTGTTGTAACAATTCTTCCGTTACTTGATACTTGCCATTCATATTTTTTGTTTATTTCATGATCTGGTAAGAATTCTAATTCTTCTGGTAAATAATCTGTTATTTCATTTGCATAACCATCTTTAGAACCTTCATTATATACTCTTATTGTATATATTATAATGTCTCCTCTTTGCATTTGTATTGGATCTTTTGGATGATTATAAATTGCTGTTGTATCTGTTCCATCTGCTAAATGTGTTACATCTACTTCTGGTTCTCTATTTGTTAAAGTTGTATCATTTCTACCTGTTATAAATTTTCTTAATGCTAAATCAAAATTAACTACTTTTAATTTTTCGAAGTCGTCATCATCTTCTTGACCTTTGTAGTAATAATCTTCGTCTGCTAAATCTTCTTTATTATTATTTCCAGTATAATCTTCCATATTATCTTTATTTACATTTGGATGTGTTCCTGGAACAGAGTCCCTATCTGCATTTTCCTCATTTGTTATTGTTACATTTGATTCTGCATCATATTCTTCTGAAATCCATGCTACATTTGTTAAAATTTGTTCTTTATTAGTTGCAACTGCTGTTACTGTACATTCTATTTGTATTGTTTCTGAATCTAATGTAGTTCCGTTATATGCATTAAGATTATCTGTATTTGATGTTCTTTTTAATTTTAATAGATTATCTGTTTCACTATAAGAATCTAATTCGAAGTTTCCAGATACTACTCTATTAAATACTAAACCTGTTGGTAATTGATCTTCTATTTTAGTTGCTCTACCATCTTTTTGACCTTCATTATATATTGTAAGGTTATATATTACTTTATCCCCTGTTGCTACTTCTATTGGGTCTTTTCTATGATTATAATTTGCTGTTGTTCCAGTTGTAAGTGCACTTGTGTCTACAGTTGGAACTCTAGTATTTTCAACATTTTGTCCATTTATTTGTGTTATATATTTTCTTAAAGCTAAATCAAAATATTTTGCTTTATTTTCTACTGTTACTGTTATTGTGTTTCCACTTAAATTTATACTTGCTCCTGTTTGTGCATTTGTTATTACTGCATTTGACATTTTATATGTATTATCTTCAAATACTTTTGTTACTTGCACTGTTATTGGTGCTGTTATTATTTTTTCATATCCTGTTGGAGCTTTTGTTTCTTCTATTGTTATTGTATCTGTTCCTATAGCTGTTACTGCAATTGGTCCTATATTTATTTCTCCACTTGCATTTGTTGTTTGGGTTACCTCTCCATTTGGTGAGGTAATCTTAAATTCTGCTCCTTCAAGTTTGTTAGTAGTACCTTCTTCTACTTTTATAAGTTTTAAGTTGTATTCACTTGGTTTAGGAATTAATTTATTTTCTACTGTTACGGTTATTGTGTTTCCACTAAAACTTATACTTGATCCCGTTTGTGCATTTGTTATTTTTGCATCTGACATTTTATATGTATTATCTTCAAATACTTTTGTTACTTGAACATTTATTGGTGCAGTTATTATTTTTTCGTATCCATCTGGTGCTTTTGTTTCTTCTATTGTTATTGTGTCTGTTCCTGTAGTTGTTACTGCAATTGGTCCTATATTTATTTCTCCACTTGCATTTGTTGTTTGGGTTACCTCTCCATTTGGTGAGTTTATTTTAAATTCTGCACCTTGTAATTTGTTTGTTGTATTACCTTGTTCTACTTTTACAAGTTTTAAATTATATTCGCTTGGTTTAGGAATTAATTTATTATCTACTGTCACTGTTATTGTGCTTCCACTTACGCTTATACTTGATCCTGTCTGGGTATTAGTTATTACCGCATTTGACATTGTATATGTATTACTTGATAGTGTTTTTGTTACTTGAACATTTATTGGTGCTGTTATTACTTTTTCATATCCATCTGGTGCTTTTGTTTCTTCTATTGTTATTGTATCTGTTCCTGGCGTATTTATGTTGATTGGCCCTATATTTATTTCTCCGCTTGCATTTGTTGTTTGGGTTGTTTCGCCATTTGGACTTGTAATTTTAAATGTTGCACCTTGTAATTTGTTTGTTATATTACCTTGTTCTACTTTTACAAGTTTTAAATTATATGAGCCTGCCTTTGGAAATGTTACTTCTTTGTTACCACTAAAAGTTTTTGGTGTTCTACCCAATTCTACTATTGGTTGAACTGTACTGTCTCCAGATTTTGTCCAATATGTAGCTGTTGTTGTAATGTAATTTCCATTCATTGAAAATCTTAAACTTGTAATATTTTCTGAATTTACAGTACTAATTGGTATTCTTAAATAAAAATTACTTCCAACTAATTGCTCTAATGTTTTACTTGTTTCACTCTTATTTGAGTCTAATAATGTATATTGGTTATCTAAACTTTTACCACTTTGGTCTGTTATACTAAAACTTATTGTATATGGTGTATCATTATTTTTATCTATTTTAAATGGTCCGACTATGTAATTATTTCCATTTACTTCTACTGTTGGTGTAGTATTTCCCATAGCTATTGGTGATGCTGTGCTATTAGAAGTTTCTGTTGCATTTTTTGCATTTTCTACAAAATATACAAATAGTTTTTCCATTTGATCATATCTTGTTTCGTTAAAATCTTCTATTGCCTCATAAGGACTTGTTCCTCCACTAGTTTTTGTTGATTGTAATACTGTTTGGAAAGATGCTTGATTACCAAAATCTGTATGATATGTTGAATCATCATAATTTGTAAAATACCATATAGCAAGTTGTTGTACAACATCTATATCATCATCTGTTAATTCGCTATTTCCAGTTATACCTGCATTTTGTAATAATGTGGTTTTATCTGTACTTGCTGTTGATGCACTTGGTATGTATGCATGGTTTAAAATCCATACTATTTGATTATAATATTGTGATGGTACTGGTAATGGACTCATACTACTTCTATTCATAAAATCGTATGATAAATTATATGTTTCTCTAAAAACTCCTGGAGTTGAAGTAAAGAAACCTTGCTCTGCTTTTAAACAGTATAATGTTTTATCATAATTTATTGCACTACCAGAATATGTTACTATTTTCCAGACGAATTTATCACTTACTTTGTACCCATATTGTGTACTTCCTACTGGCTTTCTATATTCTTGCAAGCCAAACTCTTGTGAGGCAGCTTGTACCTTTCCTGTTAATAATGCTAAAAGCATTACTATTATTCCCATCATTAGTAACATTATTTTTTTATTTAATAACTTCATATAACATCAATTCCTTCTATTTTTTCTAGCATATATTATACATCGTTTTATATGGTAAAGTCAATGGCATTTGTACTTGATTTTTTCAAGCTTTCTTATTACCTACGGATTATTATTTTTGCTCTTATTTACATTTATATAACAAAATAAGGAGAGCCCTATATTGCTCTCCCTATAAATTTTTTCATACTTATTTTTAAGCATTTACATTTTGTTCTTCTTTTTGTTCTTCTTCTTGACCTTCTACATGAATTTCTAGATTTTTGTATCTATCCATTCCTGTTCCAGCTGGTATTAATTTACCTATCATAACATTTTCTTTTAATCCCATAAGCTCATCTGTCTTACCTTTTATTGCAGCTTCTGTTAATACTCTTGTTGTTTCTTGGAATGATGCTGCAGATAAGAAACTTTCTGTAGCTAATGAAGCTTTTGTTATTCCAAGTAATACACGTTTTGCTGTTGCTGGTCTCTTTCCTTCTGCTATTGCTTTTTCATTTACTTCTTCTAAATCATATATATTTACTAAAGAACCTGGGAATAAGTCGGTATCTCCATTATCTTCTACTCTAACTTTCTTAATCATTTGTCTTCCGATAACTTCGATATGTTTATCGTTTATATCAACACCTTGGTTTCTATAAACTTTTTGTACTTCTTGTACAAGGTAAGTATATACTCCCTCTGCTCCTTTTACTTTTAGTATATCATTTGGATTTAATGAACCTGTAGTTATTGGGTCTCCTGCTTCTATTTCGTCCCCATCCATAACTTTTAGTTTTGCACCAAATGGTATTGTATAAGTCTTAGAATCATCTTTAGAAGTAATAATAACTTCTTTCTTTTTCTTGTCTTCTACTACTTTAACTTTACCAGAGATTTCTGCCATAATTGCAAGTCCCTTTGGTTTTCTAGCTTCGAATAACTCTTCAACTCTAGGAAGACCTTGTGTGATATCTGCAACACCTGCAACACCACCAGAGTGGATAGTTCTCATAGTTAGCTGTGTACCAGGCTCACCAATTGATTGAGCTGCAATAACACCTACTGCTTCTCCTATATTTACTAAATCTTTTCTAGCTAATCCCATACCATAACATTTACGACATACACCTTGTTTAGATCTACATCCTAAAACAGAACGTACTTTGACTTTTTCAATTCCAGCAGCTACTATTTTGTTGGCTATTTCCTCTGTAATCATTGTGTTAGTATCTACTAAAATCTCTCCTGTCTTAGGGTCTTTTAAGTCTTCTATTACAAATCTTCCTAATAATCTCTCTCTTAAAGTTTCGATTATTTGGTTTCCTTCTTTTATGTCACATAAAACAATTCCGTCATGGCTTCCACAATCTTCTTCTCTTACTATAATGTCTTGAGATACATCAACTAATCTTCTTGTTAAGTATCCAGAGTCTGCTGTTCTTAAAGCTGTATCAGAAAGTCCTTTTCTGGCACCATGTGCAGAAATAAAGTACTCTAAGGCATCTAGTCCTTCTGCAAATGATGATTTAATAGGAATTTCAACTGCTCTACCTGTAGTACTTGCCATAAGACCTCTCATACCTGCAATTTGTCTTAATTGGTTCATGTTACCACGGGCTCCAGATTGAACCATCATGTATATTGGGTTTAAGTCATCAAAGTTTTCCTTCATTGCTTCTGTAACTTCGTTTGTTGCTTTATCCCATACATTAATAACAGCATTGTATCTTTCTTCGTCTGTTATTAAACCACGTTTAAATTGTTTTCTTATTTGTTCTACTTGTTCTTCAGCTTTTGCTAATATTTCTTTCTTTTTAGCAGGTACCTTAACATCTGCTACAGAGAATGTAACACCTGCAAGTGTAGAATATTTAAATCCTATTGCTTTAATATAGTCTAAAACTTCTGCAGATATAGAAAGTCCATGTACATTTATACATCTATTTACTATATCTCCTAAGTTTTTCTTAATAACTGGGAAGTTTATTTCTAAATCGAATTCGTGTTCTGGATCTGTTCTATCTACATATCCTAAATCTTGTGGAATTCCTTCATTATAAATAATTCTTCCTACTGTTGTTTGTACTTTCTTTGTTTTTACTACTCCATCTACTTCTTTACTAAATCTTACATATACTTTTGCATGTATTCCAACATCATGGTTTTCGTAAGCCATTATAGCTTCATCTTTATCTTTAAAGTACATACCTTCACCTTTTTCCCCATCTAGGGCCATTGTTAGGTAATAACTTCCAAGAACCATATCTAGTGTTGGTACTGTAACTGGTTTACCATCTTGTGGTTTTAATAAGTTGTTTACAGATAACATTAAAAATCTTGCTTCTGCTTGTGCTTCTGGTGATAATGGTAAGTGAATAGCCATTTGGTCACCGTCGAAGTCGGCGTTAAATGCTGTACAAACTAATGGATGTAATTTTATAGCTCTACCTTCTACTAGTACTGGCTCGAATGCTTGTATACCAAGTCTATGAAGTGTAGGAGCACGGTTTAACATTACTGGGTGGTCTTTGATTACGTCTTCAAGAACTTCCCAAACTGCTGGGTCTAATCTTTCAACCATTCTTTTTGCATTTTTAATGTTATGTGCTAAGTTTCTAGCAACTAATTCTTTCATAACAAATGGTTTGAATAGCTCAACAGCCATTTCTTTTGGAACACCACATTGATATATTTTTAGTTCAGGTCCTACAACGATAACTGAACGTCCAGAATAGTCAACACGTTTTCCAAGTAAGTTTTGACGGAATCTACCTTGTTTTCCTTTTAGTAAGTCTGATAAAGATTTTAATGCTCTTCCACCAGCACCTGTTACTGGTCTTCCACGTCTTGAGTTATCTATTAAGGCATCTACAGATTCTTGTAACATTCTTTTTTCGTTTCTTACAATTATTTCTGGTGCACCTAATTCTAATAATCTTTTTAATCTGTTATTTCTGTTTATAACTCTTCTATATAAGTCATTTAAGTCTGATGTTGCAAATCTACCACCATCTAATTGAACCATTGGTCTTAGGTCTGGTGGGATTACAGGTATAACATTCATAACCATCCATTCTGGTCTGTTTCCAGATAATCTGAATGCCTCTACTGTATCTAATCTTTTTACTAATTTTACTTTCTTTTGCTCACTTGCTTTAGAAATTTGCTTCTTTAAGTCTGCAGATAATTTTTCTAGATCTATTTTTTCTAGTAATTTTCTTAATGCTCCAGCACCCATTTCTGCTTTAAATGAGTCTTTTCCATATTTTTCTACTGCTTCATGATATTCTCTTTCATTTAAAACTTGTGCTTCCATTAAACCTGATGTTCCTTTATCTGTAACTATATAAGATGCAAAATATATAACTCTTTCTAGATTTCTTGGAGAAACATCTAGCATTAATGCTATTCTGCTAGGTATTCCTTTAAAGAACCAGATATGTGCAATTGGTGCTGCAAGTTCAATATGTCCCATTCTTTCTCTTCTTACTTTTGATTTTGTAACTTCTACACCACATCTATCACAAACGATTCCTTTATATCTAACTCTTTTATATTTACCACAATGACATTCCCAGTCTTTTACTGGTCCAAATATTCTTTCACAAAATAGACCATCTTTTTCTGGCTTTAATGTTCTATAGTTTATAGTTTCTGGTTTTTTAACTTCACCCTTTGACCATTCTCTTATCTTTTCATCAGAAGCTAAACCAATTTTTATTTTATCAAAGACTTCTAACTCGTCCATTTCTTGCCCCCTTGACTTTATTTTTTAGTTTTGCAAAACTAATTATTTAATTGCCCTGCCTAAAACGAATTTAGGCAACAATTTATTTTTAATCTAAATCATTATCATTATCAAGATTATCTTTTGCTAAGTCACCATATAGGCCTTCATCATCTAAAAGTTCATCATTTTCGAATAGTTCATCACTTTCTTCTTTATTTAAGTCTATTTGTTCGTCATCAGCTTCTATATATGAACTTTCTATTTCGTTTTCATTTATAACTAAATCTTCTTTTTTCTTTGCTTCGTTATAGTCTATTCCTTCATCGATGTCTTCTTTTAGTTCAATTTCTTTATTATCTTTTGTATATAATCTAATATCTAATCCTAATGATTGTAGTTCTTTTATTAATACTTTGAATGTTTCTGGTATTCCTGGTTCTGGAACATTCTCTCCCTTAACAATTGCTTCATAAGTTTTAACTCTTCCTACTACGTCATCGGATTTAACTGTTAGCATTTCTTGTAATGTATGAGCTGCACCATATGCTTCTAGTGCCCAAACTTCCATTTCTCCAAAACGTTGTCCACCGAATTGAGCTTTACCTCCTAATGGTTGTTGTGTAACTAAAGAATATGGTCCTGTTGAACGAGCATGTATTTTATCATCTACTAAGTGATGTAATTTAAGCATGTACATAACTCCTACTGTAATTGGTTCAGCAAATGGATCTCCTGTTCTACCATCATAAAGAATTGTTTTTCCATCTGGAGTATTTCCTGATTTAACTAATAATTCTTCTATTTCTTCTGCTGTTGCACCATCAAAAACAGGTGTTGCAACATTCCATCCTAATTCTTTTGCAGCTAAACCTAAGTGTACCTCTAAAACTTGACCTAAGTTCATACGAGAAGGAACACCTAATGGGTTTAATAGGATATCTACTGGTGTACCATCTGGCATAAATGGCATATCTTCTTCTGGTAGGATTCTTGAAATTGTACCTTTGTTACCATGACGTCCAGCCATTTTATCACCAACTGATATTTTTCTCTTTGTTGCTATATAACATCTTATTATTTGGTTAACTCCTGGTCCTAATTCGTCTGAATTATCTCTTGTAAATATTTTTACATCTACGATTGTTCCAGCTTCACCATGTGGTACTTTAAGTGATGTATCCCTTACCTCACGAGCTTTTTCACCAAAGATTGCACGAAGTAATCTTTCCTCTGCTGTTAGTTCTGTTTCTCCCTTTGGAGTAACTTTACCAACTAATATGTCTCCTGGTCTTATCTCTGCACCAATTCTTATAATACCATTTTCGTCTAAGTCTTTTAAGCTATCTTCACCAACATTTGGTATATCTCTTGTTATTTCTTCTGGTCCTAATTTTGTATCACGACATTCACAATCATATTCTTCTATATGAATTGATGTAAATACGTCTTCTTTTACTAGTCTTTCATTTAAAAGTATAGCATCTTCGTAGTTATAACCTTCCCATGTAGAGAATGCTACTAATACATTTCTTCCTAATGCCATTTCACCATTTTTAGTAGCTGGTCCGTCTGCTATGCTATCACCTTTTTTAACTTTTTCGCCTGCCACAACAATTGGTCTTTGGTTGATACATGTACCACCATTTGTTCTTTTAAATTTACTTAATTTATGTGTTTTTGTTGTTCCATTATTATATTTAACGGTAATACTATCTCCTGTAACTTTTTGAATTACACCATCATCTTCTGCTAAAATTAATATTCCAGAATCTTTTGCTGCTCTGTATTCCATACCTGTACCAACTATTGGTGCTTCTGGCATAATTAATGGAACTGCTTGACGTTGCATATTTGCTCCCATAAGTGCACGTTTTGCATCATCATGCTCTAAGAATGGTATCATGGCTGCACCAATTGAAACTAATTGTTTTGGTGAAACATCCATTCCTGTTACCATTTCTTTATCTACTTCTATAATGTCGTTTCTATATCTAACTTTAACTCTTTTATTTACAAATGTTCCATCTTCATTTAATGGCTCTTCAGCTTCTGCAATATAGTTACCATCTTCTACATCTGCACTCATGTATTCAACTTTATCTGTAACTGCATGTGTTTCTGGATCTACTAATCTATATGGTGTTTCTATAAATCCATATTCATTTATTTGTGCAAATGATGAAAGTGCAGATATAAGACCTATGTTTGGTCCTTCTGGTGATTCTATTGGGCATAGTCTACCATAATGTGTATAGTGAATATCACGAACTTCGAAACCTGCTCTTTCTCTTGAAAGACCTCCTGGTCCTAATGCAGAAATTCTTCTTTTATGTGTTAGTTCTGATAATGGGTTTGTTTGATCCATGAATTGTGATAATTGTGAACTACCAAAGAATTCTCTTATTGCTGATGTTATTGGCTTTGTATTTATTAATGTTTGTGGTGTTACTACATCTAAGTCTTGAATTGTCATTCTTTCACGAACGACTCTTTCTAATCTTGTTAAACCAATTCTAAATTGATTTTGTAATAATTCACCAACACAACGTATACGTCTATTTCCTAAATGATCTATATCATCTATTTCGCCTAATTTATGGTCTAAGTTTAATAGGTAGTTAACAGATGCTAATATATCCTCTGTTGTAACATGTTTTGGAACTAGTTCATCATATCTTTGTTCTATTGCATGATGTAAATCTTTTTCCTCTGTGTTGTCTAAGATATTCTTTAATACTTCATAATTTACCATTTCTTTAAAATGTAAGTCTGAAATATCTACATTTGTTACAAAATTATGAATATTTACTGTTCCATTTCCTATTATTTTTACTGGTTTATCTTCTACTCTTACTTCTACAACATTTATACCAGAATTTTGAATTTCGTCGGCTATATCTTTTGATATAACTTCTCCTGCTTCTACAAATACTTCACCTGTTTCTGGATTTACTATATCTGTATGTGCAATTTTTCCTTCTATTCTTGTTGCTAAACTTAATTTTTTGTTGTATTTATGTCTTCCCACTTTTGCTAAATCATATCTTCTTGCATCAAAGAATAATCCATTAAATAAGTTTTTAGCAGCATCAACTGTTGGAAGTTCTCCTGGTCTTAATTTTTTGTAGATTTCAATTAATGCTTCATCTTGAGTTTTTATTGGGTCTTTTTCTAATGTTACTCTTAATTTTTCTTCATTTCCAAAGAAATCAAGTATTTGTTCATCTGTTGCTAAGCCTAAAGCTCTTAATAATGTTGTTACTGGAATTTTTCTAGTTCTGTCTACACGAGCATAAAAAACATCGTTACTGTCTGTTTCATATTCTATCCATGCCCCTCTTATTGGCATTACTGTTGATGTAAATAATTTTTTACCTGTTTTGTCATAAGTAAAGTCATAATAACATCCTGGTGAACGAACTAATTGGCTTACTACAACTCTTTCTGCACCGTTTATAATAAATGTTCCACTATCTGTCATTAAAGGGAAATCTCCTAAATAGATTTCTTGTTCTTTAATTTCTCCTGTTTCACGATTTATTAATCTTACTTTTACATGTAAACGTGTAGAATATGTAGCATCTCTTTCTTTAGCTTCTTCTAAAGAATATTTTGTTTTGTCCTCCATGTAGTAATCAAAAAACTCTAGAACTAAATTTCCTGAATAGTCGATGATTGGTGAAATGTCTTTTAAGACTTCGCCTAAACCTTCCTCGACAAACCACTCGTAAGAATCTCTTTGCACCTTAATTAAGTTAGGCATTTCTATAAAGTCTCCAACTTTTGCAAAGTCTTTTCTTGAGCTTTTTTCATGCTTAATTTCTTTTAACAACTAAATCACCTCTAAAACAAAATATAAGCAGTTTGAAAAAAATTGTATATGAACATTGAAAAGTCCCTCTTGTAACTAAAACTTTATAGTAATTTACGAATTCCTGCTTTATAAATTTTTCAATTAAAATATCGTTTTAGCCCAATTCCTCTTTCCAACTAATATAACCGTTTTTAGGCAACAAAAAGGTATGCTGGCAATTACCTATTTTTTTATCTTTTGCCAACCTACCTTGTTTTTTAAAATTACTTTTTTCTAAATATTTTAATTATTTTTACCACCTTTTTAGCGTTTAAAATACCTTTTGTATCATAGCATAATTTACCATGTTTTGTCAATAAATTATGGTGAATTTTTTAACAAAAAACATTGTAAAAACATAATATTCCATTTCTACCATAATTTAATTTGTAATTTTATATTTCATATGATATACTACAAAAAGTAAATTGTGTCGAATTTTTTAATTTTATTTACACAATTGCAATTGGCATAGCCAATAATTTTATAATTTAAGGTGATAAAAAAATGCAAGATAATAATACAAAAGATAATAACAACCAAAGAAATTTATCTGATGCTTTTGAGGAATTAAAAAGAGCTAGAAATAATAGCATGCAGGCAAAAAAAGTACCACCTAAAGAAGTACAAGAGACTAAGCAAGTAAATCAAAAAATATATAATGCTGCATCAAAAAATAAAAAAGAAAAACCTGGTAAATTTCCAAAAAGCAAGAAAGAAAAAAAAGTAAAAGTAGTAAAAATAAAACACGAACCAAAGCAAAAAAAACCTAAATTTAATGGCTCTTTTAGATATAAGTTTGATACTCTAAAAAGTAATAAAAGAAAATTTAAACAATTTATTATTTTATCTGCTATTTATTTAGTAATTATAATTGCTTTAATATTATTTCTTGTTTCATATATTTCTAATAAGAATAAGACAGAAAATCCTTATGGTGACTTTAGTACTTATGAAAAAAATACAAATCCGTTTAATATTAGTCAAATTCTTATAGACAATACAAATACATCTAAAACAAAAGAAAAAACATACAGAGACAAGGAAATTCCTTATTCTACAAAATATATAGAAAATAATTCTTTACCTAGGGATGAAAAGGTTGTTAAACAGGCTGGTGTTCCTGGTCTAGAACGTGTTAATATTATTAGAACATATGAAGGCAACGATTTAATTGATGAGTCTACATCTAGTATAGATATTTTACAAGTTCCTGTAGAAGAAATCGTTGAAGTTGGTACTTCAGATTTCTTAGTAAATTATAATGTACATTTAGGGGATACAATGTATGTTATTTCTACAGTTTCTTTAATGGATGCAATTAACAATGGTTCAGAAATATGTAAGATAACAAGATATATGGATGTTATTTTGTTGGAGGTTATTGGTGACTGGTGTAAAATTTCTTTTGATGGTCAAGAAGGATATGTTCCAGCGTCTTCATTAACGTCACAATCTACAACTCCAGGAATAGTTTCACAAAACAAGGTACAAAGAATTGTATCTAAGTTAAACTTTAATATGGCATTAAATGTTAAGAGTGGTTTATCTGTAGATGATTATAAACGTATATTAGCTAATGAGCCAAGAGATGTAAATAAAGTAATATATAGCAATGCTGAAGCATTTTATAATGCAGAACAGAAATATAATGTTAATGGACTTTTATTAGTAGCAATGGCAATTCACGAAAGCGGTTGGGGGACATCTGCAATATCTTTAGATAAGAGGAACTTATTTGGTTATGGTGCATATGATAATGATGCTTATAATTCAGCTTATACATTTGAAACTTATGCAGAAGGTATAGAATTTGTAGCCAAAATACTTGCTAAAGCATATTTAAATCCTGCTGGAATGACAATGTCAGATGGTGATACAACAACAGGAAGATACTATTCTAGCCCAACACTTACAGGAATTAATACTAGATATTCTACAGACCCTAACTGGTGTACAAAAGTGTTCTCATACATGACATATTTTTATGATAAATTATAGGATTTTGGGGCATTTTTTCCTTCCCCTTCCTTATATTTTCTATGTACTGCAATATAATAAAATACAAATAGGGATTTAAAAGACCGTCCCTAAATCCCTATAAAGGAGATTCAAATGAAGAAATTATTAAAAAAGAAAGACTTAATTATTTTATTAGTATTAATCATTATATTAATAAGTTTAATCCCTTTCTATATCTTAAAAATTAGAGATATTATTTATAATAATAAATTTGCGACTTATTCGTATGAAACTTATACCAACTATATTAACCCTATTTTTTCTATAGAAAAAATAGTATATTATAGTAACGCATTCGTAACAGATAATAGTTCAGATGATAATTTTCAAAATATAAATATTGGCCAATATACCGATATAGCTATATATATTAATAATACAAATGCTTCTGACGAATTAACTAACGAAAATACTATCTCTGAATTGTATATAGATAATATAAAAGTTACGAGTGATTCTGAAAAAGGCTCTCGTATGCTTTGTTACAAAAATCCATATTACTTTGCAACATATAAAGGATTACAAGAACCAGAAAATGGTAGAATAGATTTTAATATTATATCTACTAACAAAGATAATAAAGAAAGTGCATATAATAGCCCTGCTTTTTATCAAGATTGTTCTAACCCAATATCTTTAGGCTATATAAATAAAGATATTGTAACAAACTTCGAAATTGCAAACACAGATACTCTTTCTTTAAATGGTACTTTATTACAAAAAGCAAATATTACGTTAGAAGATTTAACTTTTAATATGAGTTTTACTATACATATAAAGAATAATAAGGGTGAAGAGTTTATTTGTAATATAGATAGGCCTGTTTTAAGTGATGAATCTAGCTCACAACTTTTTAACGGATACATCGCTACACAATATTCACCAGAAGAAGGAACATCTCAATTTATAAAAGTTTCCGATTAATTTTTAAATGTATAATTTGCACCTATTCATGAATATAAATGAATAGGTGATTTTTTTGAGAAAATTAAAATTATTTCTTATAAATGGATTAGTTTTAACAGTAATATCTATCTTCTTACAGCTAATTGGTGTGTCTTTTGGAGTATATATTTCTAATAAAATTGGAGATGAAGCAGTTGGATTGTACCAATTATTAATGTCTACATATTCTTTTGGAATCACTCTTGCTCTTTCTGGAATTAATCTTGCCTGTGTTAGAATCGTCTCTGAGGAACTAGCAACAAATTCTTTTGATAACATAAAAGTTGTAATAAAAAAATGTTTGATTTACAGTTTATTATTTGGTACTTTAACATTTTTTATATTCTGTACTTTTTCAGGTATGATTTCTACATATATATTACATGAAAAAATCTCTCCTTCAACAATATGTATAATGGCTATTTCTTTTCCTTTTGCATCTATATGTTCTTGTTTAAATGGATATTTTTCTGCTGTTAGACATGTAGTAAAAAGTGCTATTATACAAATATTAGAACAATTATTTAAGATTTTATTAGTTAGTTATATGTTAAATATATTGTTTGATTCTTCTATTAATTCTGCTTGCAGTTTAATTGTGCTTGGCAGTTCTATTGCTGAGGGAATTACATGTATCTTAATGTTTATTACTTATATTAAAGATAGAAAAAAGTTGTGCCTTCAAAATACTAGCAGGACTAGTATAAAAAATACAAAAAATGGAATAGTTTCGAGAATTTTTAAAATTTCTCTTCCTATCTCTTCTGCTACATATATAAAATCTGGCCTTGCAACATTAAAACAAGTAGTTATACCATTAAAATTAGAAGCTTTTGGTTTAAGTTGTAGTGAAGCTCTTTCTAAATATGGTATGATTAATGGCATGGTTTTTCCTATAATACTATTCCCCAGTACATTTTTAAGTTCCTTTAGTGGCTTACTAATTCCTGAATTTTCTTCTTTTAATGTTAGGGGCGAAAACAATGTTATACAAGATTCGATATATAAAATACTAAAATATACAATGATTTTTTCTTTTTTTATTATTGGTATATTTATGTGTTTTTCCAAAGAATTAAGTATATTAATTTATAATAATGATGAAATTGCTAAATATATAAAAATACTAGCTCCTGTAATTATTTTTATGTATTTAGATAGTATTGTTGATGGAATATTAAAAGGTCTTGATAAACAAGTTAGTGTAATGATTATAAATATTATAGATTTAATAAGTAGTATATTATTAATATCTTTTCTACTACCTATTTATGGAACTTTTGGTTATTTAATCGTTATTTTTATAAGTGAGATTTTAAATTGTATTTTAAGTATATGGGTTTTAATTAGCACAACTAAAATAAAATTTAAATTTAAATTATGGATATTAAAACCCACTATTATTTTGCTTATAAGTATTGCTATTACTAATTTCCTAAAAATTAATGCAATTGCTGTTTTCCATTTAATAGTTAATATATTAATTTACAGCATTGCTTATATTGTATTTAGTTTCATTTTTAATGTTATCTCCAAAGCTGAAATTAAGAATTTCCTATAACCAAATATTTCTTTGAAGTTATCGCGAAATATATGCCACTCGATTTTGCTCGGGCGTATATAGGTAACCTAACTGTTATATACGTAAAAATCTGACAATTTTTCCTACACAATAAGGACTAATAGTTCATCTTGAGTTATTAGTTCTTTTTTTAATAGCTCTTCTGTAAATATATAGTGTAATTTTATATTTATATATTTTTCTTTATTAGATATTTCCATTATGTCATGATGTTCTTCTTCATTATATGATTTCATGTCTATTTTATCGAATAAACTGATATTTTTTTCCTCTTTATTTAGTATACAAAAATATGCCCAATATTTATATCCTAAATTATTAGTTTCTTTCTTATTGCAAATAGTAAGAATAATTATATTTTTATCAGCAGTAAGTTTTATTCCATTAAAAACTTTGTTATTTTCTATTAATTCAATATTCTTTAAAGTCTCTATATTTTTTCCTAATTTTTCATTTATAAAATTAATTGTTTCTTTTGTATTGTTTTCCATATAATTTTTTAAAGCTAGTAATTTATTCACAATTAATTAATCTCCTTTCCAGAGTTTTTATGTTAATATTAAAACATATTTAATAAATTTTTACAAGAATAATTTATCGATATTATTCGTCATCTTTCGACAATATTTCTCGTTATCTTTTCCCTAAGGTTAAATTTACCGTATTAGTTTCGTTCCCTCTTCTATACTCAATTTTTATAATGTCTCCTGGATTCTTAGTGTAAATATATTCTTTAATATCATTCATAGTATATATTAATTTATCATCTATCTTTAATATTATATCACCTTTTACTAACCCACAATTAGCTGCTGGACTATTTAAGCTTACTTGTTCTATATATACTCCACTATCTAATTTTAAAGTTTTATCTATATAGTCAATAATGTTTTTATCGTATCCAGAAACACCTATAGAAGGTTCTTCAAAATTACCAGTAGTACTATATTTTTCAATTATCGGTTTAACTACATTTATAGGTACAGCAAAACCAATTCCTTCTGCTGTATCTATTTTTAGTGAATTTATACCAATAACTTCTCCATTTATATTTATTAATGGTCCTCCACTATTTCCTGGGTTTATTGTAGCATCTGTTTGAATTAAGTCTGTCATTAAAACTTCTTCACCATTTTCTGTAAATTTTAATGTCCTAGATTTTGCACTAATTATACCTGAAGTTACAGTTCTTTCGAATTCATAACCAATAGGATTACCAATTGCATAAACAGTTTGACCTGCTTTTACACTAGTTGAATCTCCTAATTTTACTGCTTTTAATCCCCCCAAGTTTATTTTTACTATACTTAAATCTAGTGTCGCATCTGCCCAAACTACCTTTGCATCATAAGTATTTCCATTCTCTAATGTTACATAACAACTACTATATTTATCTCCAGAAACATGTTTATTAGTTATTATATATCCGTTTGAAGATGCAATAATTCCTGTTCCCAAGCCTAATTTTTCTATACCATCTTCTGCAAATATTGAACTTCCAATTTCTTTTATCTTAGAAATTCCAACAACACTGTGATTAACTTCTTCTATTATATCCTCTATAGTAGTATCTTGATTCACTACATTTTGTACAGTTTGACTTGTCCTTTCTACTTTTATATCTTCATTTATTTTTTCTACATCTGTTCTAAGATATAGTCTAAGAAGTGACACTACTAGAATTAATGCTATTAAAACTATAAATATTGTAAAAATTTTTTTTCCTATGTTCTTCTTTCTTTTTATCCTTCTATATTTTTGCATAAAAAACCTCCTTGGGAAAACATTTCCTATAATTTTATGTTTTCCAAAAGGAAATTTTTAATACACTTATTTAATTTTTTCTAATTTATTAATTTCTTGATACCTTTTTACTTTGTGGGTTGTTGTTTTATCTAAAGGTTCAGTTGTAATAATTATTTCTTTAATATGTTTATATGTTGGTAATGTTTTATTTATTTCTTTTACTTGTTCCCAGATTAGTTTTTTATATTGTTCCTCTGGTTTATCACCTAATTCTTTTACAATTAAATCTTTATTATATACAATTTTAGCACAAAGTAAAGTATCTGTAATGTTCCTTTCTCTAGCATAAACTAAACTTTCATCTATAAAATTGATTTTATTTATTAAAAATTCTAATTCTTGAGGATATATATTTTTTCCATTTCTAAGTACAATAATGTCATTTTTTCTGCCTGTTACATATACAAAACCATCTTTGTCTACGTAACCATAATCCCCTGTATAAAACCACCCTTTCTTTAACACTTTTTTAGTGGCTTCTTTGTTTGCATAATATCCAAGCATTACACTTGGTCCCTTTACAGCAATCTCTCCTACACCTTCATTATCTTTACCTACTATTTTTACTTCTAAATTACATAAAGGTCTCCCTACAGAACCTGGTCTTTTTCTTTCATCACTTTCTGCAGTTATAACTGGAGAGGTTTCTGTTAATCCATATCCTTGTATTAATTCTATTCCTAGTGCATTATATCCTTCTATTGTTTCCTTATTCATTGGAGCTGCTCCGTATAATACAACTCTTAAATACTCGTCAAATTGTTTTAAAACTGCTTTAAATAAGAATTTTCTTGCATCTATATGGTGGTTTAATAAAAAGTTAGACAAACTTTTAAGCTTATTTATTAATTTTTCTTTTCCACTATCATCAATTCCCTTTTGAATCTTTTTGTACATTGTTTCTAATACTAATGGAACTGCAACAAATACACTAACTTGAAACTCTTTTAAATTATCTGCTATATGTCTTAGTCCTTCGCAAAATGCAATTGTAGCACCACTATAAGTTCCATATAAAAATGTTATTGTACATTCAAAAGTATGATGTATTGGTAAAAAAGAAAGTAATGTATCTGTTTTGTATAATTTAACATGTTTTGCAATTGCACTTATATTTGAACAAATATTGTTTTGTGATAACATTACAGCTTTAGGTTCATTTGTAGTACCTGATGTAAAAAGCATTATATACATTTCTTTATTATCTATAGTTACTTTACCATATTTTCGTTTATTCGACTTTAATATCTTTTTACCTTTTTTTATAATATCTTCAAATTTTATAATATCTTTTTCTGAATTTTCATCTATACAAATCTTATGTTTTATTTGTACACCATCATTCATCGCATTTGATATAGCATTATTATATTTTTTCTCGTATATAACTACATCTACTTCGCTTCTTTTTAAGAGTTTTTCAATTTCTATGTCTGTTAATGCTTTATCTAAAGGAACTATTATTTTTCCTGCTGTTTCTGTTCCTAAATATGTAACACACCATTCATAACTGTTATTTCCTATAACGGCAATTCTTTTTGCATTTATAGATATAAGTGCTTCTGCCATTGCTTTAATATCTTCTGCAAATTTTTTATATGTTATTTCTTTTACTTCCCCGAGCCTGTTTATATTTAAATGCAACTTTATCTCCAAATTTTTCGTATCTTTTTACTAGTTCTCTAAAATTTTTTATTGGTTTTCTTTCTATGTCATCTACTAATTGTTTTTTCATAGATATCCCCCCAATTTTCTTAGGATGACTTTATTCTATAACAAATGGTAAAATTGTTCAATATTTTTATTGATTTTTGACTTTTTTAAGTATATAATTTCTTCAAGATTAATATGGGTGATTTTTATGAATAATTTAAAATTATATGATTTAACTATTCCACAAAAATCTATTTATTTAACTGAAGAATATGCATCTGGAAGTAGTGTTAACTTAATTGGGGGAAACATTATAATAGATGAACCAGTAAATTTAGATTTTTTGGAAAAAGCTTTAAATATTTTTGTAAAAAAGAATGATGCAATTAGAATACGCATTCATATGGAAAAAAATAAACCAAAGCAGTATATAACTCAATATGAACCTTTTAATGTAAGGCGAGTCTTTATAAAAAGCAAGAAGGATTTAGAAAACCTTAGCTTACAGGCTGTTAATAAAAAATTCAATTTTTTTGATTCTAAACTATTTTGGTTTACTCTTTTCAAGTTTGAAGATGATACAGGGGGATTAATCGTAACTTTTCACCATATCATTTCTGACGCTTGGACTATGAGTTTATTCGTAGACCAAGTAATGAATATTTATTCAAAATTAATAGCTGGTGAAATTATTGATGAATCCGAAAATAATTCCTATCTAGACTTTGCAAAAAGTGAACAAGACTATTTACATACTCCAAGATTCCAAAAAGATAAAGAATTTTGGAATACTTTCTTTGACTCTGAACCAGAGCCATCTTTAATTTCCGACAAAAAAGAAAAAATTATAGATACAACTGCAAAAAGAAAAATATACATTTTAAACAAAGATTTATATTCAAAATTAAATACTTTCTGTAAAGAGCATAACTGTTCTCTTTATACATTTTTTATGGCTATATATTCATTATATTTGGCACGTATTAATAATAACGATTTTTCTACAATTGGTACACCTATTTTAAACAGAACCAATTTTAAAGAAAAAAATACTTGTGGAATATTTGTAAGTACTCAAGCCTTTTTTATGAAAATGAATTACGAAGAGACTTTTACAGACTTTCTAAGCGAAGTTTTAGCTAATCAAATGAAATTTTTTAGACATCAAAAATATCCATATTCTACATTACTAGAAGATTTAAAAAATAAATATAATATATCATATAATCTATATGATTTAGCACTTTCTTACCAAAATGCTAGAATAGATAACAGTGTAGCTAACATAAAATTCCATACAAACTGGTCTTTTAATAATAATTGCTCTGATACTTTACAAATACATTTTTATGATTTAGATGACACTGGAATAATTAATATTTATTATGATTATAAAATTTCAAAATTTACTGAAGAAGAGATAGCTAAAATTCATACAAGAATTATGAATATGACTCTACAAGTACTGGAAAAACCTTCTATTTTATTAAAGGATATTAGTATAATATCAAAAGAGGAGGAAGAACTTATAAGAAATAAATTTAACAATTCTTGTATTGAGCACCCTAAAAATATAGGTATTCATGAATTAATAGAAAATATTGCTAATCAATATCCTAATAATATAGCAATTACTTATAATAATACTAATATAACTTATAAGGAGTTAAATGCTACTAGTACAAAAATTGCTAATAATCTTATTGCAAATGGAGTAAAAAAAGGAAACTGTGTAGCAGTTTTATTTAAAAACAAAGATATTAACCTTATCTGTTCTTTACTAGGTATTTTAAAAGCTGGAGCTTCATTTTTAGCAATTTATCCTGATTATCCAAAAGAAAGAATTGAATATATATTAGAAAATAGTAATAGTAAACTATTAATTACAGAACATTATTTTGATATAATAACTGCAGATTGTCCAAAACTTTATATGGACGAACTTAAAGATTATTCTACTAATTATGACTTTCCTAAAGTATTGCCAGATGATAATGCATATATTATTTATACTTCTGGTTCTACTGGAAAGCCAAAGGGTACTATACAATCACATAATAATATTATTAATTTTGTGTATTCATTTAATCATTTTTTAGATGATTCTATTACAGCTAATGACCAATTTTTATCTGTAACTAATATCTGTTTTGATGTTAGTATGGCAGAAATTTTTACAGCACTTGTTTTTGGTGCAAATTTACATTTATATAAAGATTTAAATAATAGCAGTATAGTAGAACTTGCTAAATACATTTCAGACAATAATATTACATTTGCATATTTTCCACCTGCAATGTTACATTCAATATACGAAGAATTAGCTAAATATCCTAATTTAGCATTAAATAAAATATTAGTTGGCGTAGAACCTATTAAAGCATCTACACTATCTAATTTTTATAACTTAAATCCTAACATGAAAATTGTAAATGGATATGGACCATCTGAAACTACTATTTGTTGTACAATGTATAAATTTAAAAACACATTGCCTCCTAATAGTATAACTCCTATTGGAAACCCAATTGGAAATTCTAAAATATTTATACTTGATAAATTAAAAAGACTAGTTCCAATAGGAAAAATTGGAGAAATATACGTTCAAGGTGAATGTGTTGGCAATGGATATTTAAATAATCCTGATAAAACAAAAGCATCTTTTGATTTAAAAAATAGAATATATAGAACTGGGGATTCTGCAAAATGGCTTCCAGATGGTACAATAATGTTTGTTGGTAGAAACGATAATCAAATTAAATATAGAGGATATAGAATAGATTTAGGTGAAATTGAAAATACAATAAAAAACATTCATGGAGTAAAAAATTGTACAATTATATTAAATAAAGAAATTCCAGAAAATTCAACTTTAATTGCATTTGTAATTATTGATTCTTCTGTTATAGATCAAGAAGTATTTAGGAATATCTTAGTAAAGAAATTGCCTCATTATATGATTCCAAACCAGTTTGAATTTTTAGACGAATTTCCTTTAAATACAAATGGTAAGATTGATAGAAAAAAATTGCTAGAACTTGTGAAAGATTTAGATACTGAAAATTATGAAGAACCTCACAATGATCTTGAAAGATTGTTATGTTCTATATGGGAGAAAATACTAGGAAAATCTAAAATTGGTATAAAAGACAATTTCTTCTCTTTAGGTGGTGATTCCCTAGATTCTATAAAGATTTCTGTTGAAGCTGCAAAATATAATATAAAATTATCTGCACAAGATTTTTATAGATACCCTACAGTAAAGCTATTAGAAAAATATGCAATTAATTTAGCTGAAGATTCTTCTTGTGAGGTAATTACCTCAGATTATGAAAGTTTCCAAATAGAAAAAAATACACTTAGCAAGATGGATGGAAATATTTTATTAACTGGTGCTACAGGTTTTTTAGGAGCACATATTCTTTACGAATTATTAGTTAAAACTAATTATACTATTTATTGTTTAATTAGAGGAGCTTCTTTGCCTTCTGCCATTAATAGGTTAAAAGAAAGATTGCAATATTACTTTACTGATAAGCTAAATTCTTATTTTAATACTAGAATTATAGTTATAAATGGAGACTTTACAAAAGAACATTTAGGGCTTGCATATAATACATATCATGAGTTGTGTAAAAATATACATTGTATAATTAATACTGCTGCAACTGTTAAACATTTAGGAGATTATTCTGTTTTTGAAAAAACAAATGTATTAAGTGTAAAAAATTTAGTAGAAGTTTGTAAGGATATTCCAAACTGTCAATTAGTACATATTTCTACTCTTTCAATTGCTGGCAGTAATGATCCAAATGGTTCATGTAATTTTACAGAAAAAGATTTATTCGTTAATCAAGATATTAGTGAAAATATCTATATAAAAACTAAATTTGAAGCAGAAAAATTTCTTTTGGAAGAAAGTCAAAAAGGTCTTCCTATAACAATATTCCGCTTAGGAAATATTACGTGGAGAAGTAAAGATGGTATTTTTCAGCATAATTTAAAAGAAAATTTATTCTTTAATTTAATACAATTTATTATAAAAGCTAAAAAAATTCCTGCAAAGTTAAAAGATAAAACATTTAATATAAGTCCTGTGGACGAATGTGCTAGTTTAATAGTTTCTATTTTACAAAATGATAATAAATATAATGTATATCATATTTATAACCAAAATGAATTAACATTAGAATGTATTGTTAATTTATTAAATGAATTAGGGTTTAATATAAAATTTACCGATAATTATTCATTTAAAGAATTAGAGAGAGCTACACAAGATATTAATTTATCTTCTTACTTATACACATTATTAACTAGCAAACACAAACCAAGTAATATAAAAGTATCTAGTCCTTATACTACTAAGATATTAAAAGAAATTAATTTTAATTGGTCTAATATAAATACTAATTATTTTAAACACGGATTGGAGGAAAATTTGGATGAAAAAAACTTTGGACAAAAATTGGGCTAAACTAATTTTAGTATACAATCTTGCATGTATAGTAGTTTCATTATTTTTCTATAAATTGGTACCTACATTTTTATGCTATCCACCAAATTCTATAGATAATGAATTTCAAATGGTTATAAATGGACTAACTTATACACAGCAATATATAATGATAGTTTTATGCAGTTTATTAATGGAAAACATTATATTAATACATAGTTTAAGAAAAGCAAATAAAATAAGAGCAGAATTATTACAAGCACCTAAAAAGAATGCTACTAAATTATACTATAAACTTTCTAAAACAATATCTAGAATTCCTAATCTGATATATATTGTACAAATAGTAGTTCCTGTTATTATGATTGCAATAACCTTTAGTTTACTACAAGGTGAGTTATTTATTACGTTAAAAGTATGTTTGCTATTCTTTTCTATGTTAACATTAATTGCAAGTATTTCATATATATTCTCTAAAAAGACTTTTCAAAATATTTTAGTTGGTATATATCATGAAGTTTCTGCTTATTCAAATATTGACAGTAATTTTAATAAATATGTAAAAAGGTCAAGTATAAAAAATGTTATTTTTATTGTAACAATACCTATGTTTATAGTTACTGCACTTTTAATTGCTTTATCTGGCTATTCTTCTATTATAAAGGAAACTGGCGATTTAACTTACGATTTATATAATCAGGAATTAACTTCATTAAGTATTCCTGAGCAAACCGAAGAAGAACCACTAGAGGTATTAACTAAAGCACTTTCATCAATTGAATATAAAAAGGTTAAAGTAGATTCATATTTTATTATTGCTCCAGATGGCAATATAACTACTTCTAATGGTGAAGAATTATCAATATTCTTTAAAAAATATATGAATGATTTAGCTCCTACACAACCTGAAAAAAATAGAACTTATGACTTTTATGGTGATGATTCTCAAGGTGTATTTAGAAATGTTACTATAAATGGAGAAAACTGGACTATAGGTATACGTTATAATTTAGTTTCTAATATTATTTTAATTGGATTATTATCAATTTTTGCAGTTTTATTTATAATTAATATTATTTTATTAAGATATTTCGCAAATTATATTGCAAACGAAATAAAAAGAGTTTCTGATGCATTATTAAAAATTGTAGAAAATAAAAATATTGACCATAGTGCCAGATTGCCAGTTGTTTCTAATGACGAGATTGGTGACTTGGTAAATGCATTTAACGAAATTCAAGACTTAACAAAGAATAATATAAATCAAATACATAATAATCAAAATATGCTTATAGAAAGAGAACGTCTAGCATCATTGGGGCAATTAATTGGTGGTATTGCCCATAACTTAAAAACACCTATAATGTCTATATCTGGTGCTGCAGAAGGCCTTACAGATTTAGTTACAGAATATGACAAATCTATTGGCGATAAAGACGTAACAGAACAAGATCATCATGATATTGCAAAAGATATGTCTTCTTGGATAGAAAAAATTAAAAAATATACAGAATATATGTCTGACGTTATAACCGCAGTTAAAGGACAGGCTGTTAACTTTTCTTCTACAAGTAATATTCATTTTTACATGGATGAATTACTAAAAAATATTGATATATTAATGAAACATGAATTAAAAAATGCTTTAGTCTCACTTAATATAACAAACAATGTACCTTCAAGCACTTATATTAATGGTGATATAAACTGCTTAGTACAAGTAATAAATAATATGATTTCAAATGCTATACAATCATATAATGGTAAGCCAAATCAAAAAATAGATTTAATTTTAAATGTTAAAGATAATAACATAATAATACAAGTAAAGGATTATGGACCTGGTATTCCCGAAGAAGTTCAAGAAAAACTATTTAAAGAAATGATTACAACTAAAGGTAAGAATGGAACAGGACTTGGTTTATTCGTATCATATTCTACTATTAAAGCTCATTTTAATGGTAATATTGTATGCAATTCAGATAAAAATGGTACTACATTTTCAATTATTATTCCTTTACAAAAAAACAATAAATTTAATAAAACTAATAAATAATAAAACATTTTTTAAGCGAAAGTAAATTGGCAAATTTTACCTTCGCTTTTTTTACACTTTTTTTGACTTTTTTCTTGCTTTTATAAATTTTTATTTATATAATTTCTATATCAGGAGGTCTGTTATTATGAGAAAGAATCAAGTTGTTTCTAAAAGTGCTGATTTTAAAATAATCGCTGTAGATGATGAACAAGGAATTTTAGATTCATTATCTATATTTATGAAAAGATCTGGCTATTATTTCGTTGGCATAACAGATCCTATAGAAGCCATAAATCGCGTAAAGGAAGAACATTTTGATTTGATGGTACTAGATTTTATTATGGATCCAATACATGGTGATAAAGTTGTAGAAGAAATTAGAAAATTTAATAAAGATTTATACATACTTCTTCTAACTGGTCACAAAGATTTGGCTCCACCATTAGAAACTATTCATGAACTTGATATTCAAGGATATTGTGAAAAAAGTGATAAATTTGATCAATTATTATTATTAATAGAATCTGGTTTAAAATCTGTAAGTCAAATGAGAACAATAAGCAAAATGAATGAAAATTTGGAAAAGGCTTATATAGACAGTATAGAGATATTAAGACATACTGTTGAAGCTAGAGATCCATACACACGAGGTCATTCAGACAGAGTTTCTGAATACGCAGTTCTATTAGGAAAAAAACTTAATTTGCCTGACGATGACATTGAAAAATTAAGAATTGGTGGTCTTTTTCATGATATAGGAAAAATTGGTATTCCAGACAGCATCCTTCTAAAAGAATCTAAATTAACAGATGAGGAGTATATAAAAATTAAAGAACATCCTGTAATTGGATACAATATATTAGCAAATGCAGAAATGTTTAAAAATATTCTAGACATTGTTAAATATCATCATGAAAGATATGATGGTAATGGATATCCAGAAAAATTAGCAGGTTCAAACATTCCTTATCTAGCTAGAATTACTTCTGTAGTTGATAGTTTTGACGCTATGACTTCAAGAAGAAGTTATAGAGATTCTTTACCAATGGACGTTGTAAAATCTGAAATATTACAAAATTTGGGTTCTCAGTTTGACCCAGAAATAGGGATAGCTTTCCTAGATATTTTAGATAATGATTTTAATTCTATTAAACAAATACAAGAAAAGTACTAACTTTATTTGTATTTAATATAATTAATTAAGGAGGGGGATTTAAAAATGGTTTTAACTGCTTCAGAAACAAGAAGGCAAGCCAGAGAGTCTTTAAAAGGAAAATGGGGAGTTGTAGTTTTAATAACTTTAATATTTATGGTATATTCATTTTTAGTTGGATTACTTTCTTCCATTCCTTTTCTAGGATTTTTAGTTTCTATTGCTGCAATTGTCGTTGATATTCCAATATTATATGGCTTTATGATGTCTATGATGAAGCTAAAAAGAGGCGAAAATGTAGGATACTTTGATTTCTTTAAAGATGGTTTCGCTAACTTTAAAAGAGCATGGTGTGTTACAGGAAGACTACTTTTAAAAATGATTGCTCCTATTATATTAATAATAGTTGCTATTATTATAATGGTAGTTTCTATTATTGCTTCTCTAACTACAGCATTTGCAGCAGGAATAAGTTCTTCTACTTCTGTTTTAGGTGGTGCTTTAATTGGTGCTAGTGCTTTAACAATAGTAGCATATATTGTAATACTTGCTGCATACATATGGCTTTTTGTAAAATCATTAACATATGGTTTAGGTATGTATCTTGCAATTGACAACCCAAATATGAAACCACTTGATTGTGTTAACAAAAGTAAAGAACTTATGGATGGAAATAAAGGTCGTTTATTCTGCTTATATCTTTCATTCATTGGATGGATTGCTTTAGCTGTTCTATTATCTTTAATACCTTTTGTTGGAGTAATAGTTCCATTTGCTGCATGCTTAGTATTAGTACCATATATACAATTTGCTTCAATAATATTCTATGAAAATAGAGCAGGTATAGATTCTTCTGCTACAGTTGCTGAAGGTACTGTATCTTCAGATAACACTGAAGAAAACAAAACAACAGCAAAAGAAATAAAAGAACAATCTGGATCTCAAGATGTAAAAGCAGAAATAGTAGATATACCAAATTTAGACCAAAACAAAGATGAATAATTACTTAGGGAGTTAGGGACGTTCCTCGGGATTTGGGAACGTTCCTTTTTTTCTCTGTAGGGATTTGGGGACGTTCCTTAAAATCCCCATTTTTATTTTTTTGTACTCGCAAAAAACTTCTTATACAGTTAATATAAGAAGTTTTGTCATCTATATAATTACCCTAGTTTCATAGAAAGCTTTACTTTTTGTCTGTCATTATCTATTCCTATAACTTTTACTTTTACAATATCTCCAACAGAAACAATATCTGATGGATTTTTAACAAATTTTTCGCTCATCTCTGATATGTGGACAAGCCCATCATGTTTTACACCAATATCCACAAATGCTCCAAAATCAATTACATTTCTAACAGTACCTGTTAGTATCATACCTTCTTTTAAATCTTCAAATTTTAAAACATCTTGTCTTAATATTGGTTTTGGCATATCCTCTCTTGGATCTCTACCTGGTTTTGATAATTCATCTATAATATCTTTTAATGTCATTTCCCCTACATTTAAAGCTTTAGCTGTCTCTGCTAAATTTATACTACCTAGTTTTTTCTTAAGCTCTTCTAATTTATCTTTATCCTTTAAATCTGCTGTTACATATCCTAATGTCTTTAATAATTCTTCAGCAATTTCGTAGCTTTCAGGGTGTACTGCAGTATTTTCTAATGGATTTGTTCCATCTGGAATCCTAATAAATCCTGCACATTGCTCAAAAGCAACTTTACCTAGCTTAGGAACTTTAAGTAGTTCTTTTCTGGTTTTTAACTTTCCATTTTCATCTCTATATTTTACAATATTTTTAGCTATAGTTTTATTTATTCCAGAAACATATGAAAGAAGTGATGGTGTTGCAGTATTTACATCTACTCCAACTTTATTAACACTATCTTCTACAACTCCTGCTAAGCTTTCTTCTAATTTCTTTTGATTTACATCATGTTGATATTGACCTACACCTATAGATTTAGGATCAATTTTAACAAATTCTGCAAGTGGATCTTGAAGTCTTCTAGCTATAGATATTGCACCTCTTATAGAAACATTTATATCTGGGTATTCTTCTGTTGCAAGTTTTGATGCAGAATAGACAGATGCTCCTGCTTCACTTACTATAGTATATAAAACTTCATGGTCACATTTCTTTATCATTTCTGATACAAACATTTCAGATTCTCTTGAGGCTGTTCCATTTCCTATTGCAATCATGTCTACATGATCTTTGTTAATTAATCTTACTAGTTCTTTTTCTGCACCTGCTACATCATTTTGTGGCTCTGTTGGATATACTGTAGTAATATCTAGAACTTTTCCTGTTTCATCAATTATCGCAATTTTACATCCAGTTCTATATGCAGGGTCAAATCCCATAACTGTTATCCCCTTTAAAGGTGCTCCTAATAATAATTGTTTTGCATTTTTTCCAAATACTTTTATTGCTTGTTCCTCGGCCTTTTCCGTTAAATCTGATCTTATTTCCCTATCTATTGATGGTTCTATTAATCTCTTAAAACTGTCTTGAATTGTATCTTTTAAATACTGTGTAAACTGTGTTTCGCCTTTAATTATATCTTTTTCTATTTTTTCTAGAATTTTATCTTCTTCTTTTTCAATTTTAATTTTTAGGAATTCTTCTTTCTCTCCTCTATTTATTGCAAGAATCCTATGACTTGGTATTTTATTTACATTTTCACTATAGTCATAATACATTTCATAAGCAGATTTTTCATCTGGCTTTGTAGCAGTAGTTTTTATAATTCCCTTTGAATATACTATTTGTTTAATTAATTTTCTATATTCTGGATTATCAGATATCATTTCTGCAATAATATCTAATGCTCCTTGTATTGCCTCTTCTACAGTCTTTACTTCTTTTTCTTCATTTATATATTCAGTTGCTATTTCTTGTATATCTTTAGTTTCTTCTTGAGCTAAAATAATTTCAGCAAGAGGTTCTAATCCTTTAGCTTTTGCTACAGTTGCTCTAGTCTTCTTCTTTTGTTTATATGGTCTATAAATATCTTCTACTTCTGCAAGTGTTACAGCATTTTCTAAATCTTTTACGATTTCTTCAGTTAATTTTCCTTGTTCATTTATAGAATTAGTAACTTCTTCTTTCCTCTTTTCTAGATTTCTTAAATAATTTAATCTTTCTCCAAAAGTTCTTAAAACTTCATCAGAAAGCCCTCCAGTCACTTCTTTTCTATATCTAGCTATAAAAGGAATTGTATTTCCTTCATCTATTAATTTTATTGTGTTTTCTACTTGTGATTTTTTTATGTTTAATTCCGTTGCTATAATTTGTATAATTTTATCCATTTTATCTCCCTTCAATCGGGATTTAGGGACGTTCCTTAAAATCCCGATTATAATCCCGATTATAAAAAATAGGGATTTTAAGGAACGTCCCCTTTTCCCTATTTTCTATTTTCTATTTATTCTAGTCCTAAGTATTCATTATATGTGCATTCTTTGTCTACTATACTTCCATCTTTTTTTATATCTATAATACGATTTGCTACAGTTTGCATTAATTGATGGTCATGTGATGCAAATATCATATTTCCTTTAAATCTTTCCATTCCTTCGTTTAATGCTGTAATACTTTCCATATCTAAATGGTTTGTTGGTTCGTCAAAGATTAAGAAGTTTGCACCTGATAACATTAATTTAGATAATACGCATCTTACTTTTTCTCCTCCAGATAATACTTTTACATTTTTTAATGCTTCATCTCCTGAAAATAGCATCCTACCTAAAAAGCTTCTTACATATGTTTCATCAGGATCTTTTGAGTATTGTCTTAACCAATCTGTTATGCTTAAATCTTGAGTAAATAAATAACCATTATCCTTTGGAAAATATGCTTTAGTTATAGTTGTTCCGAAAGAAACTTCTCCTTCATCTGGCTCTAATTCTCCAGCTAGTATTTGGAATAATGTTGTTCGTGCATTTTCGTTATCTGCTAGTATTGCAATTTTATTATCTGTTTTTACTGTAAAAGAAACATTATCTAGCACTTTTTCCCCATCTACTGTTTTGCTTAAATTCTTAACTGTTAAGATATCTTTTCCTGGCTCTCTATCTGGTTTAAAATCTATATATGGGTATCTTCTATTTGATGGTTTTATTTCATCTAATTGGATTTTTTCTAATGATTTCTTTCTTGAAGTAGCTTGTTTTGATTTAGATGCATTAGCACTAAAACGTGCAATAAATTCTTGTAATTCTTTTATTTTCTCTTCTTTCTTCTTATTTGCATCTTTCATTTGTTTTAAAGCCAACCTACTAGATTCGTACCAGAAATCATAGTTTCCTGGATATACCTTGATTTTTCCAAAGTCTACATCTGCAATATGTGTACATACTTTATTTAAGAAATATCTGTCATGTGATACTACAATTACTGTATTTTCGAAATTTATTAAAAACTCTTCTAACCATTGAATAGTTTTTATATCCAAATCATTTGTAGGCTCGTCCAATAGTAATATATCTGGATTTCCGAACAGACTTTGTGCAAGTAATATTTTTACCTTTTCCCTGTCTTCAATTTCTTTCATTTGTTTATAATGATTTTCTGGTGATATTCCTAAATCATTTAATAAAGTGGATGCATTTGTTTCTGCATTCCAACCATCCAATTCTGCAAATCTTTCTTCTAATTTTGCAGCTTTCATACCATCTTCTTCTGAGAAATCTTCTTTGGAATAAATTTCTTCTTTTTCTTTCATAATGCTATATAACTCTTGATTTCCCATTATAACAGTATCTAATACATTATATTCGTCATATGCAAAGTGATCTTGCTTTAGAATAGATATTCTTTCTCCTTTGTCTACTGTTACATCACCTTTGCTTGGTTCTAATTCGCCAGAAAGTACTTTTAGGAATGTTGATTTCCCTGCACCATTTGCTCCGATAATTCCATAGCAATTTCCTTTTCCAAATTTAATGTTTACATCTTCAAATAATATTCTTTTACCAAAACGCACTGTTACACCATTTACAGATAACATATTTTCTCCTCCTTATGTTTTAGCTTGAATTATTATATACTATTTATTATAATTTTACAACTTAGGTACTATTTAGGCTCTCCTAGTATTGTTTTTCTTTCGTCTTCTATTACTTTTAAAATATGCTTATCATCTGTTTGTATCATGTCTAAGTATTTTAATGCTTCTTTATTTTTTCCATTTTTATACGCAGCTGTCGCTAAACTTAAAAAATATGTATTTTTTATATCTGGAGTTACTGGCTGTTCTTTTATATTTTTTAACTTATTATAAAATATTTGTGCATTATCTGTTTTTTGATATTCCCTCATTATTTTATTATATTCTATACAAAATTTACGAGTTGCCAATTTTTCTACAAACAATGTTATTAGAAAATATACAATACTATATAATATAACGAATATTACTTGTGTTATTATAAATATTTTTATATCTGGAACTTCTAAATATTCAAACACAAATATTATTATAAATTCTAATATTAAAAATACTACTAAGTATACTTTGTCTAGCTTATTCTTTTTCATTTGTTTTCTCCTTTTCATATTAGTATTAAACCAATAAAAGCAGATACAAAATTCACTTAAATATTATAAATTTTGTGTCTGCCATTATTTAACTTAACATATCCTTCTTTTTTAGCCAGATTACAGAAATAATTGTAAGTAATGTTGCTATAAAAATCATTATCCAAAAGCCTAGCGGATTTCCTTCAAATGGCAATTTTACATTCATTCCCCAAAAACTTGCAATCATAGTTGGTACAGCAATTATTATAGTGATTGATGTTAATGATTTCATAACTCCATTTAAGTTGTTTGATATTATAGAAGCATATGCATCCAATGTACCATTTAAGATGTCACTATATACTTTACTCATTTCTATAGCTTGTTTATTCTCTATTATGGCATCTTCTAAGATATCTTCATCTTCATCATATAATTTTATATTTTTTATCTTTACTGTTCTTTCCATAACTGCCTCATTTGATCTTAATGAAGTAGTTATATATACTAAAGATTTCTCTAAACTTAGTAATTTTAATAATTCTCTATTTTTCATAGAATTCTTTAATACATTTTCTGCTATTTCTGTTTCTTTGTTAATCTTTTTTAGATATTCTAGATAATCTGAAGAATTATTATACATCATTTGTAAGATAAATCTACTCTTTTTATATGTACAAAAGCCTTTTACTTTTCCAGATTCGAACTTTTTTATTAAGCTACATTCTCTTAGGGTAACTGTTATGAAGAAATCATCTCTTACAACAATCATACCTATTGGCATTGTTGCATACATATATCCTCCATTTTGAGATTTTTCTGTAACTGGAATATCTATAATAAATAAAATTGTATCATCTTCATCTTCTACGTCAATTCTGGCTTTTTCTTCGTTATCCAAAGCATATCTTATGAAATCTTCCTTTATATTAATATTTTGGCAAACTTCTTTTATTTCATCATCCGAAGGATCTACCATATGTATCCATGTTCCTCTAGTATATGTATCTACACTTTCTAATTTATTTGTTTGCATGTCTGTATTATACAATCTTATCATAGTATAAATCCCCCCTACTCTTTTATTTTGTTTGCCTTATATATTTAAAAAGGGATTTTAAGGACCGTCCCCGAATCCCTTTGCAAAATATAGGAGCTTTAATCCTAAAGCTCCTATTAAAGTCCTATTATTAAGTTTACATATTTTT
>CAKNPW010000016.1 GCA_930990555.1 uncultured Clostridium sp.
GGCTCTTCTGGTACTTTTTCATCTTCTCCAGTTGGTGTTCCATCTTCGCCAACCTCAGCTATATATGCTGTGTTCTTTATTTTTGTTCCATCTACTAGTTTGTTTACAGTTACTTTGAACTCTACTACTTTTTCTGTACTTATTGGTACATTTAGATTAATTCCGTTTTGTAAGTCTGTAGCTGTTTTGCTTGCGTCAGCAACATTATCTATTTTTATTGAACCTTCTACAAATGTTGTTCCTGCTGGAATTGTATCTTTTACAACTACTGTTCCTTCTCTTGTTCCATCATTTCTTACTCTTATTCTGTATGTTATTTCGTCTCCTTCACGTACTTTTGTTCCGCTTGCTGGGTATGACTCTTTATGTGCTGTTATATTTGGTTTTGTAACAGTTGTTGTTACTTCATTTGTTGGCTCGTTATCTATATTTGCTTGGTTTGTTAATGTCTTGATATATTCGTTAGTTGCTAACTCGTCTACTATTCCTGCAAATACTACATCTATACTTCCATTTGCTGGTATTTCTACTTGTATTCCATTCTTTAAGTTTTGTTCTGTATATACTGTTCCAGTGTTTCCTACTTGTATTAATGTATTATTATCAAATGTTATTCCTTCTGGTAATGTATCTTTTACTGTTACTGTTTTTGCTAGGTTTCCATCATTTCTTATTCTTATCGTATATGTTACCTTTTCCCCTTCAATTGCTTCTTCTTTATCTACCAATTTTTCGCTACTTATTATTGCTTTGTATATTGGTGTTTCGAAACTACTTGTTGTTTCTTCACTTGTTTTCTCTGGAGTTAATAACTTGATACTTCCTTTTACATTATTTGTTATCTTCTCTTGGTTCATATCTAGTCCTACATATACTACTTTGAATGTTTTAGTTATATTTACTGTTCCTTTTCCATTGTAACTATCTATGTCTGATACATTTTCTTTCCATGTTATTGTCTTACTTGTAGGATTGTAATCTCCTCCTGCTAAGTCTGATTTTCCTTCATCTATTGCATATGGAAGTGTATCTACTATTGTTACTTCTGCATTTCCTATGTAATCTGTTACTTCTGCTGTATATGTTACTGTGTAACTTACTTCTTGGTTTGCAGATGTTATTCTTTCTGTTCCTGTTTTTGTAATATTGTTCGTTACACTTGGTGTTTTTAATCTATAGTAATATGTTACTACTATTTGTTCTGCTGTCATTGTTCCATTTGCATTTGCTGGTGTTGCTACTAATTCATAGTTCTGAGGTATATCTGTTGCTACTTGAGTTGTATAACTATCTCCAACTTCTCCATTTATTGTTACATCATCACTTAACTGCTCTGTTGTATTTTCTTTATAGTGATGCACTAATACTGATGTATCTTTTAATTTATAATAATATATTACTTCTATTATATCTTTTGTCATAGTTCCACTTGAATTTGTTGGTGTTGATATAAGTTCATACATACTACTTACATTATCTGCTGGTTTAGTTGCATAAATATCTCCAACAACTCCTGTTTGTATAACATCATCTGCAGTTCCACCATTTTGTAATGGAACTTTATTTGTTGTTTCTTCTATGTAGTAGTGAACAATTACTTTTGCTGGTATTTTTTCAAATTCTACTACTACATGTTTGTCTTCTATCATATTGGTAAATTTATTTAAAATTACTGTTCCATCTTCTTCTGGTGTATATTCTAGTGGCTCTCCATTTATTAATATTTGTTTTACCTGGTAATTTTCATCAGGTACTGCAACAATATCATTTTTCGAATCTTCCCCATATATAACTGTTTCATATGGTTTTTGATTTTGTCCAGATATTGTTCCTCCTGCTACATCTACCTCTTCGCCCATTTCATTTATTTCTTTATGAGTCTGCACAGATGTTGTTACTTCTACAGTTTTAGCTTTATAGTAATATGTTACTACAACTCCATCTTTAGAGTATACTCCACTTGCATTTGAAGGAGTTATAGAAAGTTCATATTTAGTGTCTAATTCTTCTGCTGTTAGTGCTACTGTTGTATATTCTGTTCCAATCTCTCCTTTAGTTACAACGTCTTGTGCTGGTTCTCCTGAAACTAATGGTACATTTTCATTTGTACCTTCTATATAATGATGTACTGTTAATGGAACTTGTCTCTTTACATAATAATATGTAATAACTTGTTCTTCTTGTTTAAATGTTCCACTCGCATTTTCTGGAATTACATATTCTCCATCTACTTGTTTTAGTTCATATTCTTCTAAATCCATATGTGGAGCTGTTGTATAGTTTTCACCAATTGTTCCTGCAATATGTTCATCATCTGCAACTTTAGTTTGTGTACCATCTATATAATGATGTACTAAAACACTTGAAGCAGTATTACTAAATTTTACTACTATATGTTTATTTGTTTGCATATTTGTAAACTGTGGCATAGTGAATGAACCATCTACTGCTGGTGTAAATTCATAATTTTCGCCATTTACAGTTATTTTAACAATTTTATAATTTTCGTCTGGTACAATCTTAATTTCTTTTATACTGTCCTTTCCATATTCAACTGTTTCATATGGTGCTTCATCTTCACCTGTGATTGTTCCACCCTTTACTCCATCTACTTCTTCTATATCTGTAGTTACTTGGAATTTCTTTAAATTATTTTCAATTGTTATCTCTGATGATTCTGGTACTTCTGGAGCTGTAATGACTTCTCCATAATTAAATACAAATCCGTCAGAATATTTAGATAAATTTTCTCCTTGTGAATCTGCTGTATCTCCCTTAACTGTAGTACTATTAAAGTATCCAACTGCAACAAATTCATTTTCGTCTCTTTCTGTAACAGCTGTTACTTCGTCTAAATTATCTCCTGTTACTTGTTTATACCATGCTTGGTTTCCGTCGGCATCGTATTTTATTACAAATCCATCAGAGTTTCCAGAAATACTTGGTATCTCCCATGTTGTCTCTTCTTGGTTAAAATCTACTTGGCTACTATATGTATAACCACCTACCATGTAGCCACCATCTGTAGTTTTAGTTACACTTGTTAATACCTCATCCAAAGTTCCTCTTATAAATTTACTACTATTAATTGTACTAGAGTTTATATCATATTCTATAATTATTCCATCATAATTTCCTTTTGTACTTACTGTTTGCGCTGTTCCTGTGTAATTACCTACAATTATAGCTTTTCCATTATCTAATCTTGCAACTGCATTTGCATTAAAGTCTAATGTAATTCCTGCAGTTACACTACCATTTGAATAAAAATCTATTCTTCCTGTTGTTGTATCTGTTAATCCTTGGCTTACTATTATAACATCTTGGCTATTATAACCATCCATATCTGTTATTTCTATATTTGCACTTATTGTTGTTTCACCATTTATGCTTCCATCTGCATAAGCATATTCTATAACTTTTGGATTTTCGCCAGTTGTAACACCAGCAACTATATTTCCTTCTATATTTTGTGCTATTGCTGTTACATCATAGTCTAACCCTTCTTGTGCAACTTCTTTTGCCCATTCATAACTTCCATTACTACTTAATTTTATTACTATACCTTTAGAGTTATTTGTAGTATTTGTTAAACCTGTACTTACCTCTCCTACTTGTAGATTTGTACCTGTATAACATCCTCCTACTACATAACCACCATCATTTGTTTGAAGTACTTTATGTAATATAACTTCTCCTGATTCTGTATATACAGAATTAGAAAATTCCATACTTCCTGCTTTGTTGTATTTTGCAATAAAACCAGAATAATATGAATCATTTCCTTTTACATCTGCTAATTCATCATTATTTAAATCTGCTTCTTTTGTAAAATATCCACTTGTTACAAATCCATTATCAGTAGTTGTTTCTACTGCTTCTACTTTATTCCAAAAATCTCCTGCCACTTGTGCATTAAATGATGTTCCAAATTCTGTTTCTTGTGCTTTACTTGCACCTATACCAAAATAATATGTTCTATCTGCTTCATTTTCTGCAAACTCATATCCTTCTGGTGCTTCTATTTCCGTTGCTTTATATAAACCTGCTTTTAAACCATAAGAAATTTCACCATTTTCATCTGTTTTTACAACTGGAATTTGTGTATTCATGCCTTCTACTTTTATATTTTTTACAAAGCCTGAATCTAAACCATAATTGTTAGAGCCATCTGTTCTATAGGTAAAATCAATCTTATATGTACCTGCTTCTAATTCTTCTGTTACAGTTTCGAAACTTAAGTCGTTATAATCTGTAATAGAAGAATTCCCACCAATTTTAGTTGATGTACCTCCTATTGTAGAATTATCTTTTGTATTTGTAATTGTATAATATACATAATCATAACTTACACTTTCTGAAGAAACTGCCCATTCAAAACTAATATTTCCGTCTTTTTCTAATGTAAATTCTTTTGATGTCATTGTACTTGTTTTGCTTGTTAAACCAGATATTCCACTTTGATATGTTCCATCTTCTAATTTAGACCATGGATATGTTTCTTCATCTAATGGGAATGTAATACTACCTGCTCCAACATTTTCTTCTAATGTACCTACAACATTTCCATTAATGTCTTTAGCAAATCCTAATTCATTATAATTTTCGTCTATTTCTTTTATAACAAATTTAGCATTTTGAATTGGAAGTTTTGTTGCCCCATCTCTTTTTGTTATTTTAAATAAAGGTTCATCTTCGAATTCTAAGTTTATTGTATTGTCTTGAACACTGCTATTACGCAAGAAATTATCTCCTAAAACTTCTAATTCTAAAGCTCCTTCTGTATTTCTTTTAACTCTAAATTGTAACTGCCTAGAATCTAGTGCATATCCTTCTGGTGGAGTAATTTCTTGAAGTGTATATACTCCAGTAATATTTTTTCCTTCTACATATTCATAAAGGTTTGGAATTGTAAGAACTCCTGTATCATCTGTTGTGTATGTTGCTCCTTTTTCGTCAATTCCTTCTCCTGTTATTTTGTATTGTGCACCTCTTAACGTTGTATCTTCTTCTTTTGCAAATTTCTTTACAGAAACTTGATATGTAGGTATCTTTTCGTTAGTAAGTTCTGCTGTTACAGTATCTTGTGCATCTAAGCCTGTTACACCTGTTCCTGTTGTAACTTGTGAATTACTATTAAAGCTTCCACTTGTAACAACAAACTCTAATTTTCCAGAATTATTTACAACTTTAAATTTAACTGGTGTTTCGTTTACATAGTAATCTTTAGCCTCTGTTTCTGTTAATGTATATTCTACATCATGAGAAAGCCCTGTTAATGTTAAAGTTCCTTCTTTATTTGTTGCGACTGTAATACCATTTCCTAGTCCTTCTCCCTCTAGCTTATATTTTACTCCAGCTAAAAGGCTACTATCTGTATTATCTTTCTTTGTTAAAATCACTTTATATTTTGGTGTATTTTCTACTTTAAAGTTTAGTATTCCCCTAGAATCTGTTGTTGCTTGTGTAATACTATATTCTTTTAATGAATCTTGACCTTCTAGAATTTGTAATACTAACTTGTCATCTTGTACTGTTACTTTAAATTTAACTTCTGTTTCGTTCTTTTCGTATGAACCTGGTGTACGAATTTCTTTTAATATATATGTTTTATCAACAAATAAATTTTCGATAGTAAATGTTCCAGAATTATTTGTTGTTCCTAGCTTTGTTTCGTCTTCACCTTCTGCTGTTATACTAAATGTTGCTCCTTGTACAGGCACTGTAGTATCTTCTTTTACTTTTGACATATTTAAATGATATTTTCTTTCTATTCTAAAACCTAATTTTGTTGTTTCTGTTTGAGTTTTAAATTTTCCTTCTGCTGTATCTAGGCAGAAATATACTGCGTGTGCACTATATGAAACATCATTGTAGTTTACTGTAGTTGGTACTTTTATTTGATAAGAAAATACTCTATTTTCCTTTACACTTAATACATAATCACCTAAATCTATTAGATATGTTTTTACTTTAGAGAAATCTGGTGTAGCTGTCCAACCATTTTCGCTATCATTTAAGTCTGTTGTTGGATTTTCTTTTTCTGAATAATATACTGTAACCTTATCTTTCATATCTTCTGGTACTGTAATTCCGCCATCTAACATTTGTGTAGTATAGTTTGAACCTAGGTCTGTTCCGTTTATAGAGAAAGTATTACCTTTAAATGGAATTTTTCCTAATATACTAACTTCACTTATTGTTCCAGAATAATTATTTGTTACACTTACATTTACTGTTGCTGTATCTGCTTCTGTTTTATCTATTGTTGCAATTTGTGGTGCAACTGCTGTTTCTCCTGCTTCGTTATAATTTGTAGCTTGTTGATTTGTTAAAAGTGAGTTTGGCGCTACTATATTTAATGTATCTATTGCATAATTAACATTTTCTGTTACATTTTCGTCACCATCTACATCATATATATCTGATGTTTTATTTTTATAATTATTACAGAATTCATTATATGCATATAGTTTTACACTTTTTGACTGTGTTACAGATCTTGGGTCTGCTGTTAAATTCGTATTAATTGTAATTGTATAATTTGCTTCATTTTCATTTTCTGTTTCTATTTTAATAAATTTCTTTCCATCTTTTTCTACTATTTCGTACGCTAATAGTTTTACACTAGAATTAGAAATATTTACACTATTTATTTCTACATCTAATATCTCTTCTGGTAATTCTACTAAGAATCTTCCATTTGTCCAACCTTTCATATTGTAATAATCATTACGTGTAGTAATAGCTAAGTCTATATCTTTTTCTGTATTTTGAGTTCCAATTGTATCCCTATTTACTGTAATACTTGCAACTGCTATTGGTTCTTCGTAACGAGCATTTGCAATATCGTCATTTATTTTTGTATAATCTACACTTCCTTCTGTTTTTACATTTCCTGTTAAATATGTATATATGTATTCTAATTTATCAAATTCTTCTTTTGTAAATGTTGCCTTTAAAACATTATCATCTATTTCTTTAATATTATATACATAAAAACTAGCATTTTTATTTGCTTTACTTGTTTCTATTCTTATATGTTTTACTGGTTCTGTATATATATATGGAGATGAACTATTGTAATTATTCCAATCTTCTTTTGTAAATGTGTGTATCTCTTCACCTGTTTCATCATTTATAACTTTTATGTATCCATCTTCTCCTAATGTATTTTCTACATTTGAAAAGTATATACCAGTATTTTTTGTATAGTCTGACATATTAAAATATGTACTTTCTGTATTTAAAAATCTATCTGTATATGGTGTATTAGTTTCTTTCATTTGGATAGAATCTACATTTATTTGATCTCCTGTATATGCATACCATCTTACTTCGTATAAATCTTCTGTTTCTTCTGCTGTTTCATTATATATTTTTAATGGTTCTTCTTTAGATATTATATAATTATAATCATAACTTCTATATTTTCCAGTTGTTACATCAAATCTTGCTGCACTTCCTTCTGGCTTTCTCCATAAAAATGTTATATTCCTTTCTGCTATATTTGATTGTACTGGATTTTGGAATTCATCATTTGGATTATTAAATCCTTCATAATATGCTTTTACTGGAACTTGCAAGCTTAATGTATCTCCTGTTAAGCTTTCATATAATTCATATGGATATGTTACTTTAAAATTAAATGTATTATAGTCTGATACTGTTTTTGTAACTATTCCTGCTTCATTTATTGATGCTTCTCTTGTAATTGTAAAATTTCCTGTTTCTTCGTCATATTCAAAATTTACATCACTAGAAGTTAACTCTACACTTGTTGGTTTATATCCATTTACTGTTGGTATTGTTCCTTCTAAAACTGCTTTTTTTAATATTAAATCATCTGTTGTTTCTCTTGTTGTTACACTAAAGTTTAATGTAATATTTTCTTTATTTTCGTCTGTTATTTCTTCTATATTTTGTGTACCTGTATAGTTATAAATACTTGCTGTAACTGTTCCATACCAATCCACATTAAAATCTACTGTTTTACTTATCTGCGTTCTGGTTCCATCATCTGCTATATGTGTACCAGTAAGTACTACACTATTTACTTGGCTATATTTATTTGTATCATTTCCAAAATTAGAGGCATTTACTGTACCATAAATTAATTTTTGTGTTCCATTATTTACATCTTTTAATGCAATTTCTGTTGTATTATTAGATATATAGTTTTGTTTTATAACATTATCTTCTACTATTGCTGTAGATAAATTCATATTAGATGTTTTAATTGTTATTTTTCCATCCACTAATTTACCATTTGTTAGCACATTTAGGTTCATATATAGAGTATCTGTTTTATTTATATCTCTACACATTCCACGTACTTGTTCTGCATAACCATCGCCATCTAAATCACGCAAAAAGAACGCATCAAATTGAACATAGTCTGTATTTGGTACTTTTTCATCACCTTCTTGTACTTGTTCATATTCCATGCTTTTTTGTATTTCTGGATCTGCTAATAATTTAGTTTTTTGGTTTTGTGTATTAACCAGCAGGGCAACTATTGTTATTATTGCTGTTACTACTGCTAATATACTAATTGATAATGTTATTTTTTTCGTTCGTTTCCCTTTCATTTTTCTGCCTCCTAAAATTAAGGTTTATGTGTTTTACTTTTTTATTTTGTTATAATTTTAAAAATGCTATGATTGCTCAGTATTACTTAATATAAAGTGCTGCGCGACAACCGCCAGTTGTCGTAACTAGACGGATAGTAGTTGCTACGAGAGTCTGCTGGATCGTAGGTACCATCGATGACGTAACAGCCACTCCTAAAAACCCTGATGAAGGTACTGCTGGCCTCCATTGTCCAGTCGTATACATTCCCTGCTAGGTCATATATGTTATTGGCTTTTGTGTACTCGCTACTACCTGTTGGTATTCTTGTACTACTTCCTTCATTTTTCGTTGCCACACTTCCACTACTATTTACATATTCAAATGTTGCATTATAGTAATTTCCCCAACTTGTTGAATCATCTGTTATTTGCTCTTTTGTTTTATTTCCTGTTTCTATTAACCACATTAATGTTCTATCCCATTGGTTTCCCCATATCATTCCTGTTACTACATTTGTATTTTCTCCTCTTAAATTCTTACATCTTTTATACATCTTGTACCATGTTTGGCCATTTATATTTGTATTTCCTTTTCGTATTACTGGTGTCTCTTGGTTTATATTTCCTGTTTCATATCTTCCTATATAAAATCCTCCATATTTTTCCACACTTGCTACCATATTATTAAATTCTTTTTCCAACTGATTTAAAAATTCATGGGTTGTTTTTGCTCCTAGTCCTAGTGTTTTTAATCTTGAATCCATATCATATCCTGTACTTCCACTCTTTGGTACTACATCTGGCTCTCTACGACCTGTTTTACTACTTATTGTCATTACTCCATTACTTTCGCTCCAATTATATGGATATGTTCCTGTTATTTCATCAAATAAGCTACTTGAATTTGTTCTTGTTGTAAACTGATATATTTTTCCCCATTTTTTTCCATTGCTATCAATTCCATAAAATTTACTTATATCTGGTACTGGCACCCATACATATTGGTTTCTATTCTTTTGGGCTTCTGCTACATTACTATCTGTAACAGATTCTTCTCCTTCGTATATTACATATCCTGTATCTATTTCATTTTCTCCTGCTACACTACTTCCTACATATCCATTTGGCACTGGTATTTTATCTCCACTTGCGTCTTCCTCTACATGCATATATTCATTATTTTCTAAATTTATAGCATTTGCTGATGACTTTGTAGCTTGCAATACTGCACTATTCTCTTTTTTAGAAAATGCAAAAATTAAACTTGTTAAAACCAGTATTACTACCAATACTCCGCAAATTATTCCTATCATTTTTTTGTTTAATTTTTTTCTTGTTTTCTCAGCCATTTTCATTTCTCCTTCAAGAATTTATATTATATATATTTATTTTATTTATATATAAATAACCTGTAAATGGCTGTATTTTCTATATTACAACAATATTTTTATTAGTCATTACGGATATACAAATTACGATTTATTTCTTGTCTTTTTTACATTTTCTTGTTTTTTATGTGTCAAACCTGTTTTTCAAGCTAAAAACTTAAAATTATAGATTTCTATAATCTCAACTTGCATATTTTCTCGTAGTTTCCCTCTTAAGAAAAATTTCTCTAAATCTTTTTGATATATATAATCCGCTATGTTATCATACGCAAACACCTCTATTTCTGAATTATTTAATAATTTTGCTTTAAATAAGACTTTTGATTTTTCTTTGCTATTTATTACAAATTTAAAATTTACATCACTTATCCTTTTTATAAATAAAAAACATTCATTCATAATTATTAGTTAAAAATTCTTAGCATACTTCTTAACCTTAAATCTAAAACGTTTATATTTATACCTTTTCACCTTGAAAATTCTTTTTTAAAAAGGTCTTAAAATACATACTTTCGCTATACCTACTGGTATATATTTTAATGATTCATATTTACCTTAAATAGGAAGGAATAAACCTCTTTAATATCTAATATTTCACTGGACTACTTCCGTAAAAATAGCCATCTGGATTGATATTAGAGTGCTGCACGACAACCGTCTGTTGTTGTTACTATTAGTCGGATTGTTGTTGTTACGATTGTCTGCTGGATTGTTTGTACCATTGTTGTTGTAATTGCCACCCCTATAAACCCTGTTGTTGGTACTGTTGGCCTTTCGGTTTATCCCTAATTTATATAAAAAAGTTTCTCTTCCAAATTCCTTGTATTTGCATATTTCATATATCCTAAATGACCACATATAAATCTACTTGCTTCTTTGCTACTTATATTGCCTTTTTTTACTTCTTCTTTTAAATGTCTAACTTTTTGCTTAATAGCTTTTTTCCCTCTATCTCGTAACTTTAGACGATATTCGTTTATCTTGTATCCACAAAAATTTACTCCCTGACTACTTTTAAATATTTGGGTTTTGTCGTTTAATTCTAATTCTAATTTTATTTTTAAATAATTTTTAATTTTTTCTAAAAGTTCAATGGCTTCTTTTTTTGTTTTTACAAATAAAACCGAATCGTCCATATATCTAAAATAATATTTTACTTTAAGCTCGTGTTTTATATATTGGTCTATTTCATTTAAGTATATATTTGCAAATATTTGTGAGGTATAATTACCTATTGGAAGTCCTTTTTTACCTGAATTTGAATATACTATTTTTTCTAATAGTTTTACTAATTTTTCTTCTTTTACTTTTCTTTTTAAAATACTCATTAGAATATCTTTATCTATATTCTGAAAATATTTTCGAATATCCATTTTTAAAATATAATAATTTTGCCATAGTCTTTTGCAATGTTTCATTGTATTTTGTACGTCTATAGATGCTTTATGCATTCCTCTTTTTTTTATACATGCGTATGATGTATCTATAAATTGATTTACAAAATATCTATTTAAAAAACTATCTACTATCCATCTATGTACAATTCTATCTATATATCGTGAAGCTTCTATTTTTCTTCTTTTTGGATATTGAATATAAAAAATTCTATATCCACCATGTTCATAAGTTCCATTTTTTAGCTGTTCATATAGCCATCTTATGTATTCTTCTTGTTTTAGATTAAATAGAATAACTTCTTTTTTATAATTTTTTCCTTTCCTAGAAAGTAAATGTGCCTTCATAAGATTGTCATAAGTTAAATATTTATCAAATTCATTCCTTATTGTTTTTGCCATAGTATCTTACTAAGCCTCCTATTATTTTGCCCATTTCATATATTAGACTCATAGCATATTCAAATTTTTTCTTATCTATCCATGCATTTTTATACATAATCCTTAGTAAAATTCTTTGAACGCTTAAATCTGCATCAATTTTATTGATAATATTAAATCTTTTTTTTATGTCTATTTTATTTAGATACATTATGCCTTCTAGCATTTTATACATAGAATTTTTATATTCTGTACCTATACTAAATTTCTCTGTCCTTGGAATTTTTAATATTACCTCTAACATATATTCAATATATCTTTCAGATTTTGGAATTAATGTTAATTCACTTTCCTTTTTATTTTGCTTTTCCAAGATTTCTCACTCTTTCTAATATATCTTCTTCCTGTTCTTTTCTGTTTTCACAGTTCTTACATTCCAAACAGTTTCTAGTTTCTTTGGTATCTTTTCCTTTATATCTATATATTTCCTCTAATTCATCTTTTTCATTTTTTACATATAAGATAAATGAATAACCTAGTTTTTCTAACTTTGCTATATATCTCTCTACATTTTTTACTAAAAATCCTACTTTACATAGTTCTTTTCGCATGCAAGTTAATTTTAGTCCTAATTCTTCATGTAAAGTTATTGCATCTTTTCCTATTGCTACAAAGAATATTCCATTCTTTGCTAATATTATTGACCCTTCATTTTCTTTTTGTAATTTTTCTACTTCTTGGACGAATTTCATTTTTTATTTTCCTCCACATAAACACAAATTATTAATTTTCTATTATTCAAACTTCTTTACTTGTTATAGTGCATCGCTACCAGGGCTCAGTATTACTTAATATAAAGTGCTGCACGACAACCGTCTGTAGTTGTTACTATGAGTCGGACTGTAGCCGTTACGATAGCCTGCTGGACAGTTTGTACCATTGTAGTAGTAATAGCCACCCCTATAAACCCTGTAGTTGGTACTGAGGGCCTCCATTGTCCAGTCGTATACGTTTCCGGCTAGGTCGTATATATTATTTGCTTTTGTGTACTCTGCACTTCCTGTTGGTATTCTTATATAGCTTCCTTCATTTTTCGTATCCACAAATCCTCTACTATTTACATATTCAAATGTTGCATTATTGTAATTTCCCCAACTTGTTGAATCATCTGTTATTTGCTCTTTTGTTTTATTTCCTGTTTCTATTAACCACATTAATGTTCTATCCCATTGGTTTCCCCATATCATTCCTGTTACTACATTTGTATTTTCTCCTCTTAAATTCTTACATCTTTTATACATCTTGTACCATGTTTGGCCATTTATATTTGTATTTCCTTTTCGTATTACTGGTGTCTCTTGGTTTATATTTCCTGTTTCATATCTTCCTATATAAAATCCTCCATATTTTTCCACACTTGCTACCATATTATTAAATTCTTTTTCCAACTGATTTAAAAATTCATGGGTTGTTTTTGCTCCTAGTCCTAGTGTTTTTAATCTTGAATCCATATCATATCCTGTACTTCCACTCTTTGGTACTACATCTGGCTCTCTACGACCTGTTTTACTACTTATTGTCATTACTCCATTACTTTCGCTCCAATTATATGGATATGTTCCTGTTATTTCATCAAATAAGCTACTTGAATTTGTTCTTGTTGTAAACTGATATATTTTTCCCCATTTTTTTCCATTGCTATCAATTCCATAAAATTTACTTATATCTGGTACTGGCACCCATACATATTGGTTTCTATTCTTTTGGGCTTCTGCTACATTACTATCTGTAACAGATTCTTCTCCTTCGTATATTACATATCCAGTATCTATTTCATTCTCTCCTGTTACACTACTTCCTACATATCCGTTTGGCACTGGTACTTTATCTCCACTTGCGTCTTCCTCTATATGCATATATTCATTATTCTCTAAATTTACTGCATTTGCTGTCGTTTTTGTTGCTTGTAATACTTCACTGTTTTCTTTTTTTGAAAATGCATATGCTATTAATGTAGCTAGTAGTATAATTACTAATATTATAGTAATTGGTACTACTCTTTTCTTATTTACTATTCTTTTTGTTTTGTTTTTACTATTTTCTTGTTTTTTAGTAGTTGTCTTAATTGTACTTTTTAATGTTTTACTCCCTTTTTTACCTTTTCCCACTTTTCCGCTCCTTTCCTTTATATTAAATTTTAAAAATCCATTTTTACACGCAAAAAAGGAAAACCAACAGACTATTAGTCTTGGTTCTCCTTTTTATCCATCACTTCTAGAGCAGAATTCCTTCCTGCTCTTTTATTATTATTTAAAATACATGTGTGTGTGTGTACAGCGCCAAGCATTTCAGCTATTGTACTATTTTTTGCAAGTATTTTTTCCATTTTTTTCACCTTCATCAATTTTCTTTGAAGGCATTATAAATTATGGATTTTTGAAAGTAAATAGAAGAATGTGTCATATTTTTGTAACATTCTTCTATCTTTGTACGGATATTACTTTTAGACTTTTTATATTATTTTTTGATTACATTCTATTTTTTTCCAGTTTTTTGTGTATTTTTAATCTATTAATCAAGTAATTATATCTTATATTATTTTCTATGATTTGTTGAAAACAAAAAAACAGTGGAAAACTAATAATTCTTTAATTAGTTTTCCACTGCTTTTATACTATAATTTTTTCTTATTTTTTAAAAATTATTTTTAAATTCCTCAAGTCTTGCTTTTACTTCACTTGCTGAAGACATTTTTAAAACTTCTTGAACTAGCTTTTTACATTCTTTATGATTTAAGCTTCTAATCATCTTTCTAGTATTTAATATTTTAGTAGGATTCATAGAAAATTCATCTAATCCTAATCCAACTAAAAGAGGTATAAATCTTTCATCACTTGCAGCCTCTCCACACATTCCGCAGAATATTTTAGATTTATGTGCACCATCAATTGCCATTTTAATTAAACGTATAACTGCTGGATGAAATTTAGTATATAAATCTGATATTTTTTCATTTCCTCTTTCAACTGCAACAGTATATTGAATTAGGTCATTTGTACCAATACTAAAGAAGTCACATTCTTTAGCCAATTCTTCTGCCATAATTGCAGCTGATGGAATTTCTATCATTATTCCGACTTTTACATTCTTATCAAATTTTACCTTTTCTGCTTTTAATTCTTCTTTAACTTCATTTATAATTTCTTTTGCAGCTCTTATTTCATCTATAGAAGAAATCATTGGAAGCATAATTGCAAGTTTTCCATAAACACTTGCTCTATATAAAGCTCTTAATTGAACTTTAAATATCTCTGGTTCACGTAAACATATTCTAATAGCTCTATATCCTAAAAAAGGATTATCTTCTTTATCTAAATTTAAATATTTTAAGTCTTTATCCCCACCAATATCTAGTGTACGAACTATAACTCTTTTGCCTTCAGATTTCTCTAAAACGTCTTTATAAGCTTCAAATTGTTCATCTTCTGTTGGCATACTATCTGAATCCATATATAGAAATTCACTTCTAAATAATCCAACTCCCTCTGCACCATTTTCTAATACCATTTCCATGTCTTTAGGAGTTCCTATATTAGCAACTATTTCTGTCTTATATCCGTCTTTAGTAATACTCTTTTTATTTTTAAATTTAGATAAATTTCCTTTTTCATCTTTCAATTCTTTTTGAATTGTAGTTAACTTATCTACTTCTTCTTTTGAAGGATTTACGAATATATCTCCTGTTTCTCCATTCATTGCAATATAAATATCATTTTCTATATTATCAAGAGCTCCTTTAGCTCCTACTATTGCAGGAATTTCATGAGTTCTAGCCATAATAGATACATGAGAATTTTCACTACCATTTTCTATTATAATTCCTGCAACTGCTTTTAAGTTTAATTTAGCTGTATCTGATGTAGATAAATCTTTGCCTACCAAAATTGTATTTTCTGGTAAATTACTTAAATCTAGTTCAGCTTTATTTATAATTTTATTTAATATTCTTTGCTTCATATCCTCTATATCAGATGATCTTGCAGACATATACTCATCGTCCATATTTTTAAAAACTTCTTCAACACTTTCAAAGCCTACTTTTACTGCATATCCTGCATTATATCCATCTTCTTGTATTAATCTTTCTGTTTCTGCTGTTAGTGTAGGGTCTTGTAATATCATCAAATAAGCATTCATAATGTCTGCTTCTGTTCCAGAAAGTTTTTCTATAACTTTCTTTGTATCTTCTATTACATCATTTAGACATTTCTTAAAATAATTTAATTCATTTTCCCTATTGTCAACCTTAAAATCGGTAAGTTTTACTTCTTCATTTTTTAACACTTTTGTATGTCCAATCCCAATACCCTTTGATACACCTTTACCTTTTAACATATTTATCTCCTCTTTTGTTTATTATTCTCCAAAATTATTTTTAAAAGCTTCTTCAATTTCTTTCATTGCTTCTTGTTCTTTTTCTCCATCACATTGTACTTCAATATCGGTCTTTTGCTTAATTCCAGCTGACATAATCATCAATGGAGATTTTGCATTTACAGTCTTCCCATTAGCTATTAATTTTACATCACATGGATATTTCATAGCTATTTTTGCAAGCTCTGTAGCAGGTCTTGCATGTAATCCTGTTTCGCTTTCTAATGTAAAAGTTTTACTTAGCATTTTTTACTTCATCTCCTTTGCTCCAAACATTTTTCTTTAATGCTGCTAGTATAAACATTGCAACTAAAGATCCTACAACTATTGATAATAAATATAGTGCTGCATTTCCTACAACTGGTAGAACGAATATTCCACCATGTGGAGCCATTAATGTACAATTAAAGAACATTGATAAAGCTCCTGCAACTGCTGATCCAGCTACGCAAGAAACGATTACACGAATTGGATCTGCTGACGCAAATGGTATTGCACCTTCTGAAATAAATGAAAATCCCATAATATAGTTTAATAAAGCAGATTGTCTATCTTTCTTTGGTAATTTTTTAGGGAAGAATGTTGCAAGTAATGCAATTGCAAGTGGTGCTACCATACCACCAGCCATAACTGCAGCCATAATATCATAATGTCCTTCTGCAAGCATTCCTGTTCCAAATGTGTATGATGCTTTATTAACTGGTCCTCCTAAGTCAACAGACATCATTCCTCCTAATATTGCTCCTAATATTACTTTATTTGCTCCTTGCATTGATGATAAGAAATTATTTAATGCTGTATTAATTGCTCCAACTATTGGGTTAATTGCAAGCATTATTAAGCCTATTAAAAGAATACCACCAACTGGATAAATTAATATTGGTTTTACACTCTCTAAACTCTTTGGCAAGAATGAAAATACTTTTCTTAGTAAAAGAACTACATATCCACCAATAAAACCTGCAATTAATGCACCTAAGAAACCAGAGCTTACTAATGTTATATCCGGATTTGATAAAGATGCAAATGTAGTACCTGCTTTTGCAACAGCTCCTCCTACGAAACCTACTGCTAATCCTGGTCTATCTGCTATACTCATTGCTATATATCCAGATAAAATACATAGCATAAAATCAAATGCCATATCACCAATTGTTTTAAAGAATGATGCTATTGGTGTATTCTTACCAAAATTTGATGGATCTATAGAATAATCATCTAATAAGAATGCTATAGCAATTAATATACCTCCACCAACAACAAATGGTAACATATGTGTTACACCATTCATTAAATGTCTATATATCCTGCTTCCTACACTATCTGAATTTTCATATTCTGAATCGTCTTTTCCGTTTCCTTGGTAAACTGGAATATTCTTGTCTGTTAATGCTTTTTCTATTAATTCCTTAGGTTTGTGAATCCCATCAGCAACTTTTGCCTTTAATATTTTTTTACCTTTAAATCTTGATAAATCAATATCTATATCTGCTGCAATTATTATTGCTTTAGCATTTTTTATCTCTTCTTTTGTTAATTTATTTTTAACTCCAGATTGTCCTTGTGTTTCTATCTTTACAGGGTGACCTATTTCCTTACCAGCATTTTCTAAAGCTTCTGCTGCCATATAAGTATGAGCTATTCCTGTAGGACAAGCTGTTATTCCTAATACTTCGTATCCTTGTTCTTGCTTTGTTTCTTCTTTAAATTTTTCGTTTTCTGTTTCATTTATTATTTTTAAAAATTCTTCTTTGCTTTTTGCAGAAATCAATTTATTCTTGAAGTCTGTATCCATTAGCATTGTAGATAATCTACTTAATACATCTAAATGTACATTATCACTAGTGTTTGGAGCAGCTATCATAAATAATAGATTAACTGGCTTACCATCCAGTGCATCATATTCAACACCGTTTGGCACTACCATTGCAACTAAGCCTGGTTCAGTTACACAATCTCCTTTACCATGTGGAATTGCAATTCCTTCTCCAACACCTGTACTTCCTTCTTCTTCTCTTTTTAATACAAGTTCTTTGTATGCTTTTGGATCAGTAATTCTTCCTGTTTTTTGCATTAATTTTGTCATTTTATCAATTATATCATTTTTATCTTTTGCTGTTACATTAAGCTCAATGGATTCTTTGCTTAATAAATCTGTAATTCTCATCTTTTTCCTCCTTTGTTAAATATTATTATACAAATTATATACTTCTTCTTTAGTTGCTAAATATTTTGATAAAGCACTTGCTGAACCTGCTGATACACCCATTTTTAACGCATCATTGTAATTTTTATATTTTAAAAATCCTGCTATAAATCCTGCTACCATGGAATCTCCTGAACCTACTGTGTTTACCCTTTTTCCTTCTGGAGATTTTAGAAAATGTTCTTGGCCTGCTTCATCAATTAATGCCGCACCAGTTTTTCCCATCGAAACTAGTACATTTTGCGCTCCCATTTCTTTTAACTTCTTACCGTATACGTAGGCATCTTCTTTAGTATGTATTTCTACACCAAAAATTTCTCCTAACTCTTCATTATTAGGTTTTATTAAAAATGGATTGTATTTTAAGGCTTGAACTAATAAGTTTTTGGTTGCGTCTACAACTATTTTTACATTTTGTTTCTTTACAATGCTACATATTTTTTCGTATATATCATCTTTAATTGAGCTTGGTATACTACCAGATAAAACCAAATAGTCATTTTCATTAAGACCTTTTAACTTTTCTAACAACTCTAAAATCTTAGTTTCACTTATCTTTGGTCCATTAGTATTTATTGCTGTCTCTTCTTCTGCTGAAATTTTTACATTTATTCTTGAAGATCCTTCTTCTAAATCTATAAAATCTGTTTTTACATTCATCTTTCTTAATAATCTTTCTATTTCTGCTCCTACAAAGCCAGCTTTATAACCTAATGCTATATTATCAACCTCTAAGTTAGTTAATACTGTAGAAACATTTATCCCTTTTCCTCCTGGAAGTATTAATTCTGTTTTAGACTTTTGTATTTTTCCAATTTCCAATTTATCTAGTTCTAAAATGTAGTCTAATGCTGGGTTAAATGTAACTGTATAAATCATTTTCTCCCCTCCCATCTTTTGTAAATTTACATGGTAATTCTATCATATATCATTATTATTTACAATTATTATATTTTTTATTATTGACAAGTCTAATATTTTTTATTATAATTTTTTTACTTTATTCAAGCATTTTTTAGGAGATTTCATGAAAAAATTATTATTCTTTTTTATTTTATTTGTAAGTTTGTCATTTTATATTTATCATTTCACTTTATCAACAACATCTATAAATATAAACTTAATTTCAACTGCTAATCCAAATAGTTTATATAATAAAAAACTTATACCACGGTTCATATGGATTCTTTTCTTTAATTATTAAGTCAACTAAAAATATTAATTTTAAAATTCTAAATATAAATTCTAATATTCCCGAAAATTTAAATTTTTATATTAATAATTCTCTTGTGGATATTTCGCAAAATACTTCATTCTTATACACAGCTAATACAAGTAATGTGGATATTATATCTTTTTTCTGGGAATGGCCATTTAATAATATAGATATTTTTTATACTTCTACCCTCTCTCTAAATCTTCAAATACTCTTCGAAAGGAATTAGTCTTGAAAAAAATTTTATTTTTATTCATTTTAGTTTTTTCTGTAATTTCAGTAATTATTCACAATAATTACTCTATTAATCAAAATATTTGTATTTATTCTAATATAGCTGAGCCTATTTTTAATGTTGTCTTTAATGAACCTATGGTTTTAGATAATAATAATAATTTTGCTCAATATTCATTTAAAGTATCTAATTATAAAGATAATATTATTTCTGATATTCCATTTTATTATTATTTTTATTTAGAAAATATTTCTACTGATTTTTCTGTAGAATGCTATATGGATGCTAATAAAATTTTCTTATCTAATTTTGTATCAGAAAAATTTTTATTAAATAATTTAACTAAAGAAGAGCATGTTTTTACTATTTCTATTAAATATAATGGTAATTTTACTACATCTATATTAACTAATTTTAGATTAAAAATTAGTTATGAGCAGTTTTATTATTAAAGATTAATAAAAGGAGTTGTTATGAAAAAAGTTTTTTCTTTAATTTTATTTTTTATAGCATTTAATTCTATTAATTCTGTTGCAAAATATTCTAATATTATTGAATATAATTTTTTAGCTGTAAATATTTTATTAGTAGAAAATATTTATCAAAATTCCAATTCTTATTATACAAATACTAGTCCACATAAATCGTTTGCTAATAATTATAATATCAAAAAGTCATATAATACTAACACCGACATTAATTCAGATATTTTTATAGATACAAACACAAATATACAGGTTCAAATTACAAAATAATTTTTTATTTTTTATTGCTGTTTACCTCACTTAATGGCATAATATATATGAAAATAGGGGGTGATACTTTGTATATCTATATTATTGTCGGAATTATAGTAATATTTTTAATATATATTTTAATAACCTATAATTCTTTTATTAATTCAAGAAATTTAGTTAAAGAAGCTTTTTCTACAATGGATATTTATCTGAAAAAGAGATGGGATATTATTCCTAATTTAATAGAAGTTGTAAAAGGTTATTCTAAATATGAAAAAGAAACTTTAACTAAAATTACTTCTTTACGAAATTCTAGTTATGATGAGTTAACTATGGATAATAAAATTAATATAAATGAAGAATTATCTAAATGTTTATCAAATATCTTTGCAGTTTCAGAAAACTATCCAGAATTAAAAGCTAATGAATTATATGCTAATTTAAGTAGTAATTTAATAAGTATAGAAGATGAAATTGCAAATAGTAGAAAATATTATAATGGTACTGTGCGCAATTTTAATAATAAAATTCAAATGTTTCCAAATAATTTACTAGCTAAACTATTTAGATTCAAAGAATATAAAATGTTCGAGGCAAATGCAGAAGAAAAAAATAATATTGGGGTGAATTTAAATGAATAAAAGATTTATTGGAGTTATACTTTTTATTTTATCATTTATATTAATTTCTTTTTTACCTAATAAGTCGTACGCTGTTACAGATTATGTAATAGATTCCTATGATATTGACGTAAAAGTAAATGAGAATAATACATTTGATATTACAGAAACAATTACAGCTGATTTTTATGTAAGAAAACATGGAATAATTAGAACTATTCCTTTAAAAAATACCATTGAAAGATTAGATGGTTCTAAATCTACTAATCGTGTTAAAATTACAAATTTACAAGTAAATAATGAATATTCAAAAAGTAATAGTAATGGTAATTTATCTATAAAAATAGGAGATCAAGATACTTATGTAACTGGATTACAAAAATATGTAATTAAATATACATATGATATAGGTGCTGATCCTGTAAAAGATGCTGATGAATTTTATTATAATTTAGTTGGAACAGAATGGGATACAAGTATTTCTAATATTAGTTTTTCTATCACAATGCCAAAAGAATTTGATGCTTCATCATTGGGCTTTTCTTCTGGTAGATATGGGTATACTGACACTGACAGTGTTTTCTACTCTGTAGATGGTAATATAATTAGTGGTATTTATACAGATACATTACCTGCAGAAAATGGTCTTACTGTTAGACTTACTTTACCTGACAACTACTTTGTTGGAGCTCGTGATAATAAAACAGATTATTATATAATTATAGGTATATGCTTATTTATTGTATTTATTGCATTTGTTCTATGGTTATTATTTGGTAGAGACAAACCTGTTATAGAAACTGTAGAGTTTTATCCACCAGAAAGTTACAATTCAGCTGAACTTGCATTTTTATATAAAGGTGAAACAGATGATAAAGCTGTTGTTTCACTATTAATTTATCTAGCAAGCAAGGGCTATTTAAAAATTGAAGAAACTGAAAATAAAGCATTATTTGCAAGTACAAAAGATTTTACAATATATAAACTGAAAGAATACGATGGAACAAATGAAATAGAAAAACTTTTCTTTAATGGTCTATTTAGAACGAGAACTGCTGTTACATCTTCAGACTTAACTAATCGTTTTTATATAACAGTAAATCGCATAAAGAAACTTTTAAATAAGAAAGAAAATAAAACCAAGATTTTTGATAAAAAGTCTTTAAGCTTAAAAAAACTTATTATTCCTATGATACTTATAATATTCGTTTTGATAACTGCAAAATCTTTTTATGATGCAGGAATGTTAAGCGAGCTTCCTGTTGCCCTAATATTCCCAGGAATTGGTTTTTCACTTATGATATCAATATTAACATCAAGTAGCCCTATATCAACAAAGATATTTATCGTTATTTGGGGATTATTATTTGGCGGAATACCTACTTTTTTAATCATACTGCCTGTTATATTTTCAAATCCAATATCTGCTATTACATATTTTATAGGAATTTTATGCATAATAGTTCTTTATGTATTTAGAAAAATTATATTAAAAAGGACTCCTTTTGGTTCTGAAATTTTAGGAAAAATTAGAGGCTTTAAACGTTTCTTAGAAACTGCTGAAAAGGAACAACTAGAAGCAATGGTTGAAAAAGAACCAGAATATTTCTATAATATCTTACCTTACACTTATGCTTTAGGGGTATCAGATAAATGGGTAGAACAATTTGAAAATATTACAGTTGAACCACCATCATGGTATTATTCTAGTACCGCATTTTCAGTTCACTCTTTCGGTACCTTTATGAATAGTACAATGACTAGTGTAAATACTTCTATGACATCTAGACCTTCAAGCTCTGGTTCTGGTAGCTCTTCTGGAGGAGGCTTCTCTGGTGGTGGCTCCGGAGGTGGAGGAGGAAGTTCTTGGTAGAATTCCTATAGGGATTTGGGGACGTTCCTTAAAATCCCTATTTTTAATTTTATTGTAATATTTTACTAAATTTTGCATATAATATAAATAAATTAACTTAAATGTATTGACAAGTAATATTATCAGTTATATAATATTACTCGTAGCACATCGCGGGGTGGAGCAGTTGGCAGCTCGTTGGGCTCATAACCCAAAGGTCGGAGGTTCGAGTCCTCCCCCCGCAACCAACGAATTTTTCGTTTAAAGCAACCTGTATCTAACCATACAAGTTGCTTTTTTAAATTAAATACATTCATTAGACAACTATATTTTTTTGTTTTATAATTTATAAAAAGGAGTGTGTTTCTTATGATGTATCCCTATGTAAAATATTCAGATGGTACAGAAGTTGTTTTTTCAAATATATATATTGATAATGACCAAGAATGTATTGATGTTCATTTTGAAAGACCAACTGAAAAAGGATTTGACTCTGTAAGAATAAAACTACCTACTTATGAAGTAACTGTTTGGGAAGGCAATTATACGGATGAAGAAATAGAATTTTTTAAACAAGTAGTAAAAAATAGTAGTGATTTATTCTATAAATATGCTAAAGAGGGAGGTCTTAAATTTGCCTAGTATTTTTGAAAGTTTTGGATACAAAATATACTTCTGGTCAAATGTAAATAACGAACCTATTCACGTGCATATTTCTAAAGGAAATCCAAGTCAAAATTCCACTAAAGTTTGGATGACCCAAACAGGCGGATGTATATTAGCTAATAACAAAAGTAAAATTCCGCAAAATGATTTGAATAAATTATTAGATATAATTTCTAGACATTATTTTTTAATTATTTCAAAGTGGAAAGAATACTATCATATAGAGGATATAAAAGAAATTAAATTTTATTGTTAATTTATTTTCATTTTTCCCAACTAAACAATTCGCTAAACAAATGACTATTTTTTGCCTAAATATAGGCATTTTGTCTTGTCCCCGCAACCAACGAAAAAATCGTTTTTAAAAGCTTGTATCTAAGGATACAAGCTTTTTTATTTACTTATTCTATTATATTTACTTAATAAACTTTGTGATATCCAGTTATTATTATTATCATGAATATATATACTAATATAATTTTTTTCGTAACAATATCTAAATTCTTGTTATATTTTTAATCCTCTCCACTTTTATCATATATATTATCTTTTTTTATCCAAACAGATACACTACCTCCATCACAATAAAATATTCCATTTCCATTTGCATCAACATATACCGTCTCAGCTAGATTACCTGTACAATCGTAAAATACTGTATTTGCCAATCTTTCTCCCATATTCATCTCAATATATCCACCAGCATTATCACTCATTACAACAGCCAAACCAGAATCTGTATGGTCACTATCTCCTTCTCTTACCCAACCTATTATATTTTCATTCTTAAAATAATCTTTTTGTTTTCCGTAAGAAAAATGCTTTCTGGCTTTTATCATATTCTCCAATAATTTTTTCTTTGGTGGAATATTATCGTGTTCTATTCCGTAATAATCTCCATAGAATATGCATGGAATTCCATCTTTTCTTAGTAAGATTAACGCATATGCTAATGGTTTAAACCAGTCTTGTACCCATGAATTTAATGATTGACCTAATTGTGTATCATGGTTGTCTACAAATGTTACTGCATATTCTGGATTTTCTTTTACAAGAGTATTATCTAAAATAGTTCTCATATCATAATTTCCAGAAGAATTTGAAGCATTAAATAAATTATAATGTAATGGTACATCAAATAATTTCATTTCATAATTTACTTCTTTTAAATAATTATTTATTGCTAAAATATTAGTACTCCAATATTCGCCTACTGTGAAAAAATCTTTTGCAAATTCTTCTTTTATATTCTCTAACCATTCTTTGTAAAAACCTGCTCTAATATGTTTTACAGCGTCTAATCTAAATCCATCTACATTTGTAGTATTTACGTACCAGTCTCCCCATTTATTTAATTCCTGAATAACATCTACATTATTAAAATCAACATCAGCACCCATTAAATAATCAAAATTACCATTTTCTTTATCTACATCTGCATCCCAATGTTTTCCGTAAAATTTAAATACACCTTTTCTTTTTTGTTTTTCGTCCCAATCGACACCATGAAAATGTGTCCAATTCCATTTAAAGTCGGAATATTTATTATTTCTTCCATCAAAATTGTATTTTGTCCATGCTTCTATAAATACTGGTGTATTAATTTCTATATTTCTGTTATTGGGTTGATCCTCTATTGCCATAACTTCTTCTGTTCCATCAGCACCTAATTTATGGTTTAAAACAATATCTGCATAAACTTCTAAATTATTTCCTTTTAATACTTTTATTGCATTTATATATTCTTCTTTACTGCCATATTTAGTATTTACAGAACCCTTTTGGTCAAATTCTCCTAGGTCGTATAAATCATACACACCATATCCAGTATCATTTTTTCCTCCTTCTCCTTTATAGGCTGGTGGTAACCATACTCCTGTAATTCCAATACTATCTAAATAGCTTGCTTCGTTTGCAACTTTTTTCCACAATCCACAATCTGCTGGTAAATACCATTCGAAATATTGCATTATTGTTTGATTAATTTTTTTATTCATCTTTTAATCTCCTTTGCTATTATTAAAAAAAGTCTAATAGATATTCTATTAGACTCTTTTTGAAGTATTCGTATGTTATTATATATCTATTATTTTTTATCTTCATTCGTTTCTTCTGGTTCTACTAATTCTATACTTACTACTTTTCCTCCATCGTTTGTTCTCATTAAAGTTACACCTTGTGTTGATCTTCCTAAAACGCTTACATCTTTAACACTTATTCTAATTATAGTGCCTTTATCTGTAATCATCATAATATCGTTTGAATCATCTGTAACCCTAATTCCAATTAATTTACCAGTTTTTTGAGTAACTTTATATGTTATTACTCCTCTTCCACCTCTGTTTTGAACTCTATATTCATCTAAATCAGTTCTCTTTCCGAATCCATGCTCTGTTATAGCCAATAAGGTTGCATTAGCACCAGCTATAATAGATTCCATTCCTATAACTTTATCTCCATCTCCAAGTTTAATTCCTATTACACCTTGTGCAGTTCTACCCATTGGTCTTACATCTTGTTCACTAAAAGTAATACTCATTCCATCTTCAGTTACTAATACTACATTATCTTGTCCATCTGTTAATCTTACAGCTATTAGTTCATCTTCCTCTTTTAATGTTATTGCTTGAAGTCCAGTTTTTCTTGCTGAATTATATTCTGTAAGAGCTGTTTTCTTGATGAATCCCTTTTGTGTTGCCATTAATAGGTATTTTCCTTCTGCAAAATTTGAAATAGGAATAACTGCTGTTATTTTTTCTCCTGCATCTAAACTTAATAGGTTAACAATTGCAGTTCCCTTAGCGGTTCTTCCTGCTTCTGGGATCTCGTATCCACGTAATCTATACAATTTACCTTTATTACTAAAGAATAATATAGTATCATGTGTAGATGCTGTAAATATTTCTTTAACAAAATCTTCAGCTCTAGTTGATATACCAGTAATTCCTTTTCCTCCTCTGCGTTGGCTTTTATATGTATCTGCTGGCATTCTCTTAATATATCCGAAGTGTGTTAATGCTACAATAGTTTGTTCTTCTTTTATTAAATCTTCTTCTTCTATATCACCTTCAGCAGGTTTTATTTTTGTTAATCTTTCATCACCAAATTTAGTTTTTACTTCTTCTAAATCTTTTTTTATTATATCATATACAAGTTGTTCATTTGCTAAAATTTCTCTTAGATGAGCAATTAATTCCATTAATTGTTTATATTCTTCCTCTATTTTTTCTCTTTGTAAACCTGATAGTGTTTTTAATCTCATATCTAGAATTGCTTGAGCTTGTATATCTGTTAACCCAAATCTTTCCATTAATCTTTCTTTTGCGTCATCATAAGAATTTCTAATTATACTAATAACTTCGTCGATGTTATCAATTGCTATTCTTAATCCTTCTAATATATGAGCTCTTGCTAATGCCTTATCTAATTCAAATTTAGTTCTTCTTATTATTACTGTTTTTCTATGATCTATATAATAGTCTAGACATTGTCTTAATGTAAGTATTTTTGGCTCTCCATCTACTAAAGCTAACAGAATTGCACCAAATGTATCTTGCATTTGAGTATTTTTGTATAATTGATTTAAAACAACTTGAGCCCTAGCATCACGTTTTAATTCTATTACTATTCTAACTCTATCATTTCTATCGGATTCATCTCTTAGTTCAGATATTCCTTCTATTCTTTTTTCTCTAACTAATTTAGATATATTTTCTATTAATCTAGCTTTATTAACTTGATATGGCAAAGAAGTTACAATTATTCTTTGTTTGTTATTTGCCATTTCCTCAATCTCTGCTTCTGCTCTTACTATTATTTTTCCTCTTCCAGTTTTATAAGCTTCTCTTATTCCTTCTTTTCCTAAGATCATTCCTCCTGTTGGGAAGTCTGGACCTTTAATAATTGACATTAACTCATCATCTGTTATATTTGGATTTTCTATTATCTTTATAAGTCCATCACAAACTTCTGTTAAGTTATGTGGAGGTATATTAGTTGCCATTCCAACTGCAATACCTGATGAACCATTTATTAATAATTGTGGTATTTTTGAAGGTAATACTGTTGGCTCTTGTAATCTATCATCATAGTTTGGCATGAAGTCGACAGTATTTTTTTCTATATCTGTAAGCATATATTCTGCTATTTTAGACATTCTTGCCTCTGTATATCTCATTGCGGCAGCTCCATCGCCATCTATAGATCCAAAGTTACCATGTCCATCTATTAACATATATCTTAATGAAAAGTCTTGTGCCATTCTTACCATTGCATCATAAACCGAAGAATCTCCATGAGGATGGTATCTTCCTAAAACAGAACCTACAGTATTAGCACACTTTCTGTATGGTTTATCTGAAGTGATTCCATCTTCGTGCATTGCATATAAAATTCTTCTGTGTACTGGTTTTAAACCATCTCTTACATCTGGTAAAGCTCTTTGTACAATAACACTCATAGCATAACTTATATATGCTGTTTTCATCTCGCTTTCAATATCTCTTTCAATTATTTTTCCATCATGGTTGTCCATTTCTTTACCTCTTTTCTTCTTTCTGCTACACAATGTATTATACTAAAACAGGAAAAAATATGCAAGAAAATTATGCTAAAATCTTACGGAATTAATAAGAAAGGTATTTTTCGAGTATTTCTTCGAAGTTATTTCGAAATATATGCAACTTGCTTTGCTCGGACAGACATATGTAGCCTAACTTTGTTGCTCTGGAAAAATCTAGCGATTTTCCCTATGAAATAAGAAAAATGACTTTCTAAGCTTATTTTTATATTTAATTTAAACTTTTTATATAAGAAGTTTGACAAATTTTATTATAATAAGTTAGAACATTTAAGCTAGTGCATTTGCTGCTTCTAATTCGAGCTCATTTATTTCAAAATTTTTATTATTGTTTTTAATTAAGCTATGTATATTTTCTATTGTTCTTGCTTCTTTTAGTAAATTTTCTAATGGCATTATTTTATCTAAATATTCTTTTATATTATTCATTTCTATTTCCATTATATCAAACTCTTTATTTGTATATGCATTTTTCCATTCTTTAATAGCTGTTTCAAATTTATTTATTTCATTTCCTTGTTCTATAATCATCTCTTCTATATTACTACTTATATTATCTAATATTAAATTTTTACCCTGTTTTATTACAGTAGCAATATTTTCGTTTAACTTTCCTGAATCATTTATTTTATTTAGTGCAATATCAATTCCATTTGAAATAGAATCTATTATCCCTCCTGTTTCTACTGCCTTTTGCATTTGTGAAATATCATCAAATTTACCTGTTACAATTCCCATTGCATTTTTTCCTAAATCTATAGCCTCATCTATTGCTGTATTTATTCCTTCCTTAAAACCATCTTTAAGTATACTATCTTTTATTTTTATTACTTCATCTTCTACAAAATCTGGTAATAAAAATCTTATTCCTAAATCAAGTCCTGTATTTATAATTCCACCTAAAGTTGTTTCTAAAAAGCTCTTTTGTTCTTTTTCTACTTCTATATTTTTATCATTTAAATTATTTTGTAAGTTTATATCCATATTTTTTATTCTCCTTTAATAAATTTTTCATTATTTTTAATAAATCTTTTTTTATAGAATTTATTTTTATTATTTTTTCCATATTTAAAAATACTTCTATCTTGTTGCTGTAATCTATTTTTCCAAGAATATTTATTGATTTGAAAATGCTATATAAAATTTCTTTATCTATTGAATTATAATTATATTTATTAAAAATAATATTTATATTTTCCTCTTTAATATCTTTTGTATTTTTTCTAATTAATTCTTTTAATTTTTTTATTCCTAGTAAATTACATTCTGACAAAAATATATTTGTAGAATTATTTAATAAATCTTTTGTTTTTAAAAAATTTATTTGTGGATTATCAAAAATAATTATATTATATTTATCAATTTCTGTTTTATAGAACTTATTTATTAAATATATATTTTCTATTTTTATTACTTTTTTTTGTACTTTTTTATTAAATATTTTATAAATATTTTGTTGATAATCAATTATTAATACTTTACCTTTATTTTCTGCCATTACATTTGCTAATAATATTGTTATAACACTTTTACCTACACCATTAGCACCAAATATATTTATTACTTTTTTAATCATCTCCTTCCCCTTTTTCTATTATCTTTTTTTCGAAATCTGATGAATCTATTTTTACTATGATGTGATCATTTCCAACAAACATTAAACATTCTCCTTTTGAAAATGATTTTATTTCTATTTTTTCTTTTTCTGATAACTTAGTATATTTTTCTAATATATTAATATTCTCTTCTTCTAAACAAAAAAATACTTTTATATTTGAATTATTTAAAATGCTTTTTCCATATGTTCCATTATCTAAACTAAATAAATCTGATATATCTTGGGTTATTGCCACTCCACTACCTCCATATTTTCTAATAGTTTTAAATATTTTATATATAAATGAAGCAACTTCTTTATTAGATGTTACACCTATTAGTCTCCAAATTTCGTCCATGTAAATAACTTTTCTTTCTTTACGATTTTTTTTTATTAAATCCCAAAATAAATCTACAAATATATACATCCCGTATTTAATATTTTCCTCACCTAATTCATATATATCAGCAATTATTAATTTATCTTTTGTCTTTATATTTGTATATTTATTAAAATAATTTAAACTGCCTTTTACAAAAGGTAACAATTTAATATGAAATTTCTTTGTTCTTTTATCTTGCCCTAGTAACTCATAAAACTCTCCTAATATTGGCATATCTTTACTTTCTTTAAAGACTAATTTATTGTTTTTTATCTTATATAGACTTTTATCGTTAAAATTTATATTTTTGTTTTCGTATAGTGTAATTAGTTTTTCTTCAATAATTGATTTTTCTTCCTCGTTCATCTCTCCAAATATTAAATTAAAAAATCCTTTAAGTTTATCTATTTTTATACTAAGATAACCTTTTTCGTTTTTCTCTATACTTTCTTCTCTTATATCAAATACATTTATATATGTACTTGAAGTTGGCCCTATTTTTAATAATGTTCCATTTAATGCTTTGCATATATTTCCATATTCCCTATCTGGATCTATGACATATTGATTTATTTCTTGAATTCCATATCTTAATATTAGTAATTTTATATAAAAAGATTTTCCTGCTCCAGACGTTCCAAACACGCACATATTGGGATTTTTATATTTTTGAGTATTATATCTATCTATAAAAATCATTGAATTATTATAAATATTTCTGCCAATATACACTCCCTTTTCGTCAAAAATTGATGATGAAATAAAAGGATATGTACTAATAAGTCCATCTGTTAAAATATTTCTCCTTGTAGAAAACTTTAAATCTTTATCATTATACATTAGTGGTAATGTTGATTTATATATTTGCTCTTGTCTAAAATTTGCTCTTCTACTTTGCATTCCTGACCCTTGTATTATTCCCTCTATTTTATTCAAGTTATATTCTAATTCTTTTATTGACTCAGCAAAAAGATTAATATAAATATATAAATAATATATATCTTGATTATTTATTTGAATCTCTTTTCTTATATATTTAGCATCATTATATGTATATTGCGCTATATCAACATCCTGTCTATTATTATTTATTTCTTTTAAATCTGCTGACACATTTCCTATATTATACGTTAATTCTTTTAAAGTTTTATATTTATCTTGTTTTTCGTAAAATATTGAAATATTCATATTTATATTGGTATCTATTAAATTTTTTAATAATAACTCTTCATTTTCTCTTAAGTAATTTACTATCATTAAACCTGAATAATACATATTATCTATTTCTAAATATTTTGGATTTTGGTTATTTATGTATGATGGACAAATATAATTTTCTTCCATAAAATTACTTTCTTGTTGTTTTTTTGGAAATAATTTTTTTAATATATTTCTTTTTATCACCTACTTTTTTAAATTAATGCATGTATTTAGACAAAAATGCAAAACTTTAATAACTTCATCTTTTTTACATTCTTTTACTTGGTTCCCGCATTTATTTAAACATTCTTTTATTTTTAGGTATTTTTCATTTAGTAAATAGTGAATATTTTCTATATTATCTGTTTCACTGTGCTCATCTATAATAATATAATAATTTTTTGTGGATGTTTGTTTTTCCGAATTAATTTTTTTTAGAAATTCAATATACTTTCTTGAAATAACTGAAATTGAATTATTTTTTGATTTTTTAGTATTATCTACAATTTTAGATATATCCTCTTTATTTGTATGAACTAAAATTTGAAGATTAAAATTACATGTCTTTAAAAAAATTTTATATGAATTTAAAATAGCTTCTTTTTCCAAAGCAGTTTTTAAATTAAAATTTATTGGTTGAATTCTTAATATTTTTATAAATATATTTTTATTTTTTAGTTTTATAACTCCATTTTTATCTATCAACTCAATATTCAACCAATCTTGAGTTGATTTATTATTTATTTTTACATATATCACCTCTAATCTTTGTAAAATAATACTATTATTTCCAGTATTTGTCAACAATATTTGTAATACAAAAATCGACATTTATTACTATTACACCAAAAAAGAATCCTTGCGGATTCTTCTTTTATGCTATACATCAAGATTCTTAACATATTTTGCGTTTTCTTCTATGAATTTTCTTCTTGGGGCCACTTCATCACCCATCAATATTGTAAATATCTGATCTGCTTTTATTGCATCATCCATTGTAACTTTTATAAGTATTCTTGTTTCTGGATTCATAGTTGTATCCCATAATTGTTCTGGATTCATTTCTCCTAAACCTTTATATCTTTGAATAGAAATAGAATCTCTTGAAATTCCCTTCTCTTCTAACTCTTTATATTTTTCTTCCAATTCTTCATCAGTATAACAATAAATATCTTTCATACCCTTTTTAGAAAGCTTAAATAATGGTGGTTGAGCTAAATACACATTTCCGTTTTCTATTAAAGGTCTCATATACCTAAAGAAAAATGTTAATAACAATGTTCTAATATGTGCACCATCAACGTCGGCATCAGCCATTATTATAACTTTCCCATACCTTATTTTTGTTATATCAAAATCTGCTCCTATTCCTGCTCCTACAGCTAATATTACTGGTTGTAATTTATCATTATTATAAATTTTATCCGCTCTTGATTTTTCAACATTAAGCATTTTTCCCCATAAAGGAAGTATTGCTTGAAATTTCCTATCTCTTCCTTGTTTTGCGCTACCACCAGCAGAATCTCCCTCAACAATATATACTTCACATAGATCAGCATTCTTTTCACTACAATCTGCTAACTTACCAGGTAAAGTAGATGTTTCTAATGCACTTTTTCTTCTTACTAATTCTCTTGCTTTTCTGGCTGCTTCCCTAGCTCTAGAAGCTCCTATACATTTTTCTAATATTGCTTTGGCAACAGTTGGGTTTTCTTCTAAAAAATCTGATAATGCTTCATTTACCATAGATTGTACAACACCTGTAACATTACTATTTCCCAATTTTGTTTTTGTTTGTCCTTCAAATTGAGGCTCTTTAACTTTAACAGAAATAACTGCTGTTATTCCTTCTCTTATATCTTCACCTTGTAAATTTGAATCCTTTTCTTTTAAAATATTGTGTTTTCTTGCATAGTCATTAAATACTTTCGTCAAGGCTCTTTTAAATCCCTCTAAATGAGTTCCTCCTTCTACAGTATTTATATTATTAACAAATGTATAAATGTTTTCAGAATATGCTGTAGTATATTGAATTGCAATTTCTACTGGAACTTCTCCATCTGTTTTTTCTATATAAATTGGTTTTTTATGAAGTGTTTCTTTATTTTTGTTTAAATATTCTACAAAAGAATTTAATCCACCTTCAAAACAAAAATCTGCTTTTTTTACTGGCTCTTCTCTTAAATCTTCTACCTTTATTCTTAAACCTTTTGTTAAAAATGCAATCTCTCTAAATCTTTCTTCTAATATAGAAAAGTCATAATTAGTTGTTTCAAATATTGTACTATCAGCTAAAAATGTTACTTTTGTTCCAGTTTTATCTGAATCTTCTATTTTCTTTAATGGTTCAACAGTTTTTCCTCTAGCAAATTTCATTCTGTATTTTCCACCATCACGACATATTTCAACTTCAGTCCATTCAGACAATGCATTTACAACAGAAGCACCAACACCATGAAGACCTCCTGATACTTTATATCCGCTATCTCCACCAAATTTTCCTCCTGCATGTAGCATTGTATAAACTGTTTCAGCAGTAGAAATTTTAGTTTTAGGGTGTATTTCAACAGGAATACCTCTTCCATCATCCTGAACTGTTACAATATTTCCTGGTTTTAATTGAACATGAATATTTTTACAATATCCTGCTAAAGCTTCATCTACACAGTTATCTACTATTTCATATACTAGATGATGTAATCCTCTTGCAGATACACTTCCTATATACATACCAGGTCTTTTTCTAACAGCTTCTAAGCCTTCTAATACTTGTATCTGTTCTGCTCCATATTCATGTTTATATTTTTCCATTATAAAAACCTCCTAATAATGTACCTTTCTTATTTTTTTTATCTTCTGCTCTTTTTGCTATAGAAATAGTTGATACATTTGTTTCATATCCTACTATTTTTCCATTTTCTTTCGTCATTACTAATGTTCTTGCATCTCCATTTGCTTGTGAAACAAGATTATCTGTTCTTTTTAAACTTTCTATTAAATTTTTATATTCTTCTGAATCCCTCATTGATTCTATATTATATATTCCAATTATATCTTTTTCTTCTAAAATTATATTATTTCCTATGTGTACAAACATTTAAACTCCCTCTTTTGTTAAAATTGTTCTTCTTTTTTTACTTGCCCATCTTTTACATTATATATATTATAATTAAAATTTTCAAGTAGTAATTTGTGAGTACCTGTTAATATTACTTGAGCATCCGTAATATTTTCTACAAATTTTTTACGTCTTTTTTCATCTAATTCAGACATAAAATCGTCTAATAATAAAATTGGATATTCCCCAATTTCATCATAAATGACATATAATTCAGCTAATTTCAATGATAATATTGCAGTTCTGAATTGACCTTGAGAACCATAAAGATTGATGTTTTTTCCATTAAGATATACTTCAAAATCATCTCTATGTATTCCACTAGAAGTATATCCCCTATATATATCATTATCAATCTTTTCATTTAAATGCTTTATATAAGATTCTTTATCCTTAAAATCGCTAGTATATTTAATTTTTATCTCTTCTGCATTATCTGTTATATTTTTGTGGATATCTACTATTTTACTCATAATCTTATCCACAAATTTTCTTCTATAATCATATACAATCTGTGCATGATTTGCTAATTTTTCATTCCATATTTCTAGCATATTTCTTGGCTTACTTTCAAACTTAATTTGTCTTAAATAATTATTTCTTTGTTCTAAAGTCTTATTATATGCATTTAAATTAAATAAATATCTTGGTCTTAATTGACTTATTAGCATATTTAGAAATTTTCTTCTCTTTTGTGGACCATCTTTAAGAATTTCCATATCATCTGGAGAAAAAATAATAGAATTTATATTTCCTAATAATTCACTCATTTTTTTTATTTTTACTCCATTTATAGCTATGTTTTTCTTGTCAGAAATTAAATATTCTATTTTTCCTTCCCTATCACTTTTTTCATATTCAATATTTATTTTTGCAAAACTTGAATTTAGTTTAATAAGTTCTTTGTCTTTACTTGTTCTAAAAGATTTTCCCATCGAGCATAAAAAAATAGCCTCTAATATGTTTGTTTTTCCTTGTGCATTATCACCATAAATAATATTAATTCCCTTATTAAATTCTATTTCTTGGCTATCATAATTTCTAAAATTCTTTAATTTTATTTTTGTTATATTCATAAAGTTCTCCACTTAGTTATCCACATTTCCGTAAGTTTCTGTGGATATTTTTTAAATATATATTGCATTATACACATAATTAAAAAATAAAGCAAGTTATTTTTTAAAACAATAATTATATACTTTAAATCTTTGCTTTCTGAACAGTTAATATCAGAGATTTTTTTTATTTAACCAAAAAAAACAAGCTATTAATCTAATTTAATAGCTTGCAATATTTATTAGTCTTTTAATCTTATTGGTAATATCATATATACATAGTCGCCTTCATCTACAGGTCTAATAATACATGGTGATATACTAGAACCGAAATGAACATAAACTTCTTCGTCATCGATAACTTTTAATGCATCTAAAAAATATTTTGGATTAAATCCTGCTTCTATATTTTTTCCTTCTGTTAACACATATATCTCTTCTTTTGCATCTCCTGTTTGATTTGCACAAGAGATTGTTAATTTTCCAATATCAACTTTTACTTTAACTGGATATTTTTTTTCTTTTTCCACAGATGAGGAAGAAATTAAACTAATTCTTTCAAAACAACTTTGTAAAATATTTTTATTTACTCTTATTCTTGTATCCCATTCTTTTGGTATTACATTAGCATAATTTAAGAATTCCCCATCTAAAACTCTTGTTACTATCTTACAATTATCCATTTCAAATAATGCTTGATTTTTTGAAATTCCTATTTTTATAGGTTCAAAAGAATCTGAAATAATTTTATTTACTTCATTTAAAGTTTTACCTGGAATTACAGCACTAAAATCATTTGCTTGTACGTTTAAGAAACTGCTTCTCCATGCTAATCTAAAACCATCTACTGCTACAACATTTAATTTATTGTTTATAACTTCAAATAAACACCCTGTAAAAATAGGTCTATTTTCTTCATTGCTAACAGCAAATATAGTTCTTCTAATCATATTTTTTAATACATTTTGTTCTATTTGTATTGAATTTTCAACATTTATTCTTGGTAATTCTGGAAATTCTGTTGGATCCATAGTTGCTAATTTATATAATGAACCTTCACATTCAATAACTAATAAATTATTATCATCTAAATAAATTTTTATTTCTGTATCAGGTAATTTTCTTATAATTTCACTAAACATTATAGCATTTACTACAGTAGAACCTTGTTCATTAACTTCACAATCCATTATATATTCAATACCTATTTCTAAATCATATGTTGTTAATTTTATTTCATTATCATTTGTTTGAATAAGTATTCCTTCTAGTATAGGCATTGTAGTTTTTGATGCTACAGCTTTTACTACGGAATTAATAGCTTTAAGGATTTTATCTTTATAACAAACTATTTTCATTTTTCTCTCTCCTTTATTAATAAATAATAATTATAGAAGTAATAGTATTAGGTGTTGTTAATTGTGTGGAAAAGTTCTGAAAGTCCCTATTTCCGTAAAAAAACTATGTTTATATTTTCGTGGAAAAGTGATAATTTAATCCACATGGTTTTGAAAAAAATGTGGATTAATGAGATATTAACAGTTTATATACACATTATTAACATCTGCCTGTGTATATCTAATGTATTACTTCCGTAAGTAAAAAAGCAAAACTTTTTTCAAAAATTTGTTTTGGCGAACCAAAGTTTTAAAAAATTTTATTTTTTATTGATATTTACTTTATTTTTTTTCTAAAATTATTTTTTTCACACTTTCCACAATTAATTTTGTATTAGTATTTTCTTTTATTTCTTTTTCGATTTTATTACATCCATGCATTACTGTTGTATGATCTCTTTTTCCAAATTCTTCACCTATTTTGGGAAAAGAAAGACCTGCTACTTCTCTGCACAAATACATTGCTATTTGTCTAGGGTAAGCAATATCATTTGATCTTTTTGAACTTTTTAAATCTTTCTTATTAATATTAAAATATTTTGCAACTACATCTTGGATATAGTCTGCAGAGATAACTTTTTCTTTTTGAGCAGAAATATCATTTATTGCTTTTTCTGCCATTTCTATTGTTATTGGACCATTGGCTAATGTGGAGAAAGCAACCAATTTATTAAATACACCTTCTAATTCTCTAATGTTAGAAACAACTCTTGTTGCTATTGTTGATAGTATTACATCATCTACTATTATATTATCTGTTTGAGCTTTTTTTCTTAAAATAGCTAGGCGTGTTTCATAATCTGGAATTGATATATCTGCAATTAAACCCCATTCAAATCTAGATTTTAATCTATCTTCTAATAAAGGAATATCTTTTGGTGGTCTATCACTAGATATAACAATTTGCTTTCTATTATCATGTAATGTATTAAATGTGTGGAAAAATTCTTCCTGAATTCTTTCTTTTCCAGCTATAAATTGTATATCATCTATTAATAAAACATCAATATTCCTATATTTATTTCTAAATTGTTCATTTTTATTATCTTTTATAGCATTAATTAATTGATTAGTGAATTTCTCTGAAGTTACATATAATACATTTGAATTTGGATTATTTTTAATAACTTGATGTCCAATTGCATGCATTAAGTGAGTTTTTCCTAATCCAACATCTCCATATAAAAATAGTGGATTATATGAAGTCCCTGGTGCTTCTGCTACTGCTAAAGAGGCAGCATGTGCAAATCTATTATTATTACCAACTACAAATGTATCAAATGTATATTTTGGATTTAAAGAATTATTTGAAACACCAATGTCATTGTCATTAAAACTTTTATCTTCTAAATTAGTATCTTCTTCTGAATCTGGATCCTTATATTCTACAATGATTTTACAATCTTTATTTGTAATAAATTTAAATGTATTTACTACTAAATCATAATATCTTGTTTCCACTGCATCTTTTTGAAAAGGTGAAGAAGCAATTAATATTATTTTATCATCAGTAAAGTCTCGTATTTCTAATGATTTTATCCATGTCTCATAAGAAATATTTGTCATTTCATCTTTTAAAAGATCTTTTGCTTTAGTTAAAAGTTCATTTAGCTCATTTGACATTTCTTTCAATCCTTCCTAAAAAGTATAAGGGAATAAAGAATAATAGATATTTTTGCTGTTATCCACAACAGTATCCACAACTGTTGATAACTTTGAAAAATATGTAAAAATACTGTAATACAAGTGTTAAATTTTACAAAAAAAAAATAAAAAATATTACTATTCCCTATTGTTTTTACATTATATATAAATAAAATTACTTAGTCAATAATAAAGGACAAAAAACTTAAATAAATCTGTGTATAATGTGGATAATTTTGTGGATAAGTGTTAAAAAGTAATAAAAAATACTTTTTATTACAAAATATTACAAATTTTATAAAGGCTAGAATACCGTAATATTACATAAGAGAACAGATTTTTTCTTTTTACGACAATAAGTAACTTTTTTTGGGTGTGAATAATTTTTTATCCACTATGTGTATAAGTATTATTTCATAAAAATTATAGTTGTAAATAATAAGAAATAAAAGGTTGACAAATACTTATTTCCTATAGTATAATTGATATGCTTTTTAATTTTAGAGATAAATATTTATATATTTTTTACAACAATAAAATAGGAGGTGCATAAAAATGAAAATGACTTATCAACCAAAAACAAGACAAAGAAGTAAAGAACATGGTTTTATGAAAAGAATGAAAACAAGAGCAGGAAGAAATGTTTTAAAAGCAAGAAGAAATAAAGGAAGAAAAAAATTATCAGCTTAAGTATATGGCCACATTAAGTGGTCTTTTTGCAATCTATAAAAAAATAAAGAGTGGTAAGAAATGTTAAATACAGATACATTAAAAAAGAATTACGAATTTAAAAATGTTTTAACAAAAGGAAAATACTATAATGGAAATTATATTGATATTTATATAAAAAAAAATAATAAGAATTTAAATTATATAGGCATTGCTGTAAGCGTAAAAGTAGGAAAAGCAGTAAAAAGAAATAAAATAAAAAGATTAATTAGAGAAAATTATAGATTACTAGAGGATAAAATTTCTGTTGGGTATGATATAATTTTTTTATGGAAAAAAAGTAACAAAATTTCTGATGCTAATTTTTTTAATATAAAATATGATATAATTCATACATTAAATAAGAGTAATTTATTAAAAAAAGATGAGGATTAATGAAAAAAATATTAATTTTTTTTATAAATTTATATCAAAAGCATATATCTTCTCTTATATCAAAAGAGGGTATACATTGTAAATTCTATCCAACTTGTTCAGAATATACAAAACAAGCAATTAATAAGTATGGTTCATTAAAAGGAACTTGGTTAGGGATTAAAAGAATTTTAAAATGTAATCCTTTTTCAAAGGGTGGATATGATCCATTAAAATAAAGGAGATAAAAATATGTCATTTTTAGCAAGTATATTTGGTACGATATTAAATTTTATATATAATATCGTAAATAATTATGGTTTTGCGATAATTTTGTTTTCAATATTATTGAAAATAGTATTATTGCCATTATCTATAAAGCAACAAAGAACAATGCAAAAAACTACAAAAATTCAAGAGCAAATGAAAGCTTTGCAGTTTAAATATAAAAATGATCCAGAAAAATTAAATCAAGAGACAATGCGACTTTATAAATCAGAAAATATGAGTCCTTTTAGCGGGTGCTTAAGTGCAATAATTCAATTGGTTATTTTATTAGCTGTATTTTATATGGTAAAAAGTCCATTAACATATGTAAAAAATGTTTCTGAAGAAGATATAAATAATTATAAAAATGAACTTCAAACTGCAAATGTGGAGATAAATCAAGCATATCCAGAAATATCAATTATTCAACATAAAGGAAATGAAGATGAAAAAGTATATTTAAATATGAATTTCTTAGGGCTTGATTTAAACAAAGTTCCAATGCAAAATTTATCTGATCCAAAAGTATATATTATTCCTATATTATATATTTTATCAACATTTATTAGTACAAAAATATCAACAAATATGAATAAAAAAGATAAAGAAAAGAAACTTTTAAATGATCATATCGAGGAATATAAAGGAGAAAGCCAAGAAGTAAAGAAGGAAGTTGAAGAAGTAGACATGGTAGAACAGACTAATAAGAGTATGTCTTTATTAATGCCTATAATGTCAATATCAATTTCTTTAGTAGCACCATTAGGACTAGCTTTATATTGGTTAACTAGCAATGTACTAATGATATTAGAAAGATTTTTTATAAATAAATATCTTAAATCTAAGGAGGAAGAAGAAAATGCCAAATAGTATATTTGCAGAAGGAAGAACTACGAATGAAGCTATAGAAAATGGGTTAAAACAACTTAATGCAAAAAGAGAAGATGTAATAATTAATGTAATTGGTAATGAAGAAAAAAGAAGTTTTTTTAGTATTTTAGAACCAACGAAAATAAAAGTTGAATTAACATTAAAAGAACCAGTAAAAAATAAAAAGATTAATATTACTGAAGAAGAATTAAATGAAGTATTATCCATAATGAAAGAATTTTCAAATAATTTTTTTAATACATTAAAAATAAATAATTTAAATATAAATGTAGAAGAAAAAGAAAAAAGAATATATATTTCTGTAAATGGAGACGATATTAATTATTTAATTGGATATAGGGGAGAAGTACTTAACAATTTACAATTAATTTTTTCAAATGTTGCAAATAAAAAATTAAAGCATAAATGTAGCATAATATTAGATATTGAAAATTATAGAGAAAAAAGAAAAGTTGTATTAGAAGATTTAGCAGAAAAAATATCAAAAACAGTAATAAGAAATCAAAAGAAAATAGAATTAGAACCTATGTCTGCTTACGAAAGAAAAATAATACATACAAAATTACAAAATAATTCTAAGGTAAAAACTTATAGTGTTGGTGAAGAACCAAACAGAAGAATAATTGTAGATTTAAAATAATTTAATAAAGATAAAACAGAAGTCAAAGTTCTGGGTAATAAATAAGAAAAATTAATTTGGAATTTAAATTCCAAAATCTTAAATATTTCCAAACTTTGACTTTTAAATTTAAATAAAAATAAAAAAAATTAATTACTAAATAAAT